>JAGLZG010000030.1 GCA_023131705.1 Nanobdellota archaeon | reverse complement strand
GCAGAGTTTTGGAAAATTCCTATATCATTAAGAAGTGTTTTAGTAAGCCTTTGGTTTTTCATCATTTTAGTCTCTGCACCAAAATTCTTCATCACTCCCATGCCTGCTCTTTTCCACCTTCTTGTATAAGAAACTGCATCAGCATAGTTACCTTCTTTCCATTGTTCTCCATCATTTTGTCTCCCTGCCAAATCTCCTATTAAAATATTATGTACTTGAGATTTAAGATTCAATCCTAATCCTGCCAGAATACCTAATTTTAAAAACACTGCTTCAAATACAGAACCTGTGGTTATCACTCTTCCCCCAGTTTCAGTGAAAGATTTAGCATCTTCAAGTAGTTTATCTAACCTAACAGCCTCATTTAATTTTTCACTGTCATTAAGAAGAGGATTATTATTTATCTCCTCAATTGCTTTTTGGATTAAAGGAATAGAAGAATTGGTATAATCAACTAAATTCTTTCTTTGTAAAGAAGTAATTGAAGCTCCTACATCACCTTGTTTTCCTGTGTTCCAATTGGCTCTATTATTAACTCCATATAAATGGTAGTTAATAAAATTACTAATTTGTTTAGCACCATTAGAAGTTTCATCAACAGATTTACTTTTATTTAATTTAGTAAACATATTCTTTGCAAACAGTAATTGCATTTCTGCTTCTTTCTTGTTTTTAAAAGTCTCTACTGCCCCTAGTTGAGAAATAAGACTGTCTGTTAAGTTTACTTTTTGAGATTTCAATACCTCTCTTTCAGAAATTCTTTTTACAATACTATTTACAGTTCCATCAGTAGGAATTTCTCCTCCATATCTTTTTTCTAAATATGCAAGAACTTCAGCAGGTACTTTCTTTATGTCAAGCTCTTTTGTAAGGCTAATATTATGAGCCTTGAGAACCCTAGACATATCTTTCATCCCTGATTTGACCACATCATCAATACTCTTAATTTCCCCTTTAATTTTCATGTTACCAGAAGTATCTCTATATCTGGCAGTAGAAAGGGTGGTTTTAAGTCTGTCCCAAACTGCTCTTGGAGCATATTTACCCATATTTAATATGAATGTAGAGTGCTCTTTAGATATTTCATATTCATAAGATAAGCTATCATCATAGTCTTGTTGAGGATTGTATTTTCTAATGATTTTTCCATCCTCATCTCTTTCTAACTCTTCAGTTTCTTTTTGATACTTTCTGTTTCTGTTGATATATGATATAGCATCACTTGAAGTCTCCCAATACTTATAAAGAATATCATTGTTCTCTATTTTGTTTTTATAAGTATCACTATAGAAGTTTTCAGTAGTAGGTAAAAAAGAGGTATAGTTCATTGTAGAAGGACTCTTCCCTGTTACAATCACTCCTGACTTGTTCTCATACCTTACTTCAATCTCTGAATCTTTATTATTTTCATAAGACTCATTAAAAGAAAAAGGAGAGTTAGTTTTGATAAATTGCTCATACAACATTTTAGATTTATCAGATAACTCACTAATATGACCAACTTCCTCTTTTTTAAGTAGCTTTTCAAGTCTGCTTTCAACTTCAGATTGAAATTCATGTAATTTATTCAGTTGTTCTGCTACTATTTCTTTGTACTCTCTTTCTGCAGATGACCTATTAGTACCACCTCTCATTAATTGTTGGATTAACTCTTCTTTGTAGTTTTCTGCAGTAGCTTGGTCTTGAAAACCTCCACTTATTTCACTCAAATCAGGGTTGGATATGAACTCAGGAATTTTTCTAACATCAATAAAATTAACCTCAGCCTCTTTTAGAGCATTAAATACATGTCTCCTAGCCTGGTCTTTTTTACTGAAGTCTTGTTCATTGTCTATATTATACAATGAAGCATTAAAACCTTCTGTTAATTTGTTCCAATTAAGAGAATGTTTACTTATTAGTCTATTATTACCATGTACATCTTCTCTAAAGAATAAGCT
>JAGLZG010000003.1 GCA_023131705.1 Nanobdellota archaeon | reverse complement strand
ATTAAAAAAATTGATAAAAATTTTAGTGTTTTCATTCTATTGTTTGCAATACCTCTTTCCTATGGAGTTAAACATTATTGATAGTTTAACATATATAAATATTTAACTGAAATAATCATAGGTCTTAGAAAAAACAAAAGGTTTATATCTCTATTATATCAAATATTTCTAAATGGAAAGAAAAACAATTATAAAGATTAAAAGAATTGAATACATTCTGATAAGCATTGCTTCTACAATACTTCTTATTTCTTTATTAAAAATAAAACACCCTTTTTGGAATATTGTTTCTGGTTTGTCTGTTATTAAATTGATTATAATCGGAGTTATTATTGCAAAAAGAGCAAAAACTATAATAAATGATTTAGAAATCTATATCGAACATCACCTGAAAAGGGGGCATAAAGAAGAGCATATAAAAAAGAAACTAAAGAAAGAAGGATGGCATGAAAAACATATCCACAGGCACATGGAAAGGGTTAAGAAAAGACTTAAAGAAAATTGATTATTTAATCAAATAAACATTATCATTCTCTCTCGCTAATTTATCTGTTTTTACAGCAATGCTCTGGCCTTTTTTAGCTGATCTTATCTTTTTGTGGTTAAGCTCTATTGAATTAACCTCCTGCTCAGCAATGCCTGTTGTGGGGCCTTGTATCATTATCATATCCTTTAATTTAATATTGCCTGCTTCTAATTTTATCTCTGCTACTTTTATCTTTTTAAAATAGTTTTTCACCTTTCCCAAATAAACCTTTTTCTTTGTTGCTTTGCTTCCATAAGACCGTGTAAATTCATTTAATGGCTTTCCTAAATAAAAGCCAGATGAAAAGCCCCTGTTGTATACTGTCTTCAGTTTTTCCTTAAGTTTTTTCTTTAGGTTATTTGTTAATCTTTTATTATGATAAGCGTCAATTGCTTCCCTGTATGCTTCTGTAACAACCTTGACATATTCAGGGCTTCTTGCTCTGCCTTCTATCTTAAATGAGTCTATCTTTGCTTCTATTAATTTTTCAATAAAATCAACACAGCATAAGTCTTTTGGGCTTAGAACATACTCTTCTCCCAGCTCCAGTTCATGCCCTTCCTCAACATCTTTTATGAGATACTTCCTTCTGCAAGGCTGCAGGCAATCTCCCCTGTTAGCGGATTTTCCAAAAATCTCCTGGCTTAAAAAACATCTTCCGGAAACAGATACACACATTGCCCCGTGAATAAAGGTTTCTATCTCAAGTTTAGGCAACTTTCTCTTTATTGCCTTAATCTGCTCCAAGCTGCACTCTCTTGCTAATGTTATTCTTTTAACACCAAGTCCATAAAAGAATTCTGCTGCCTTTGAATTGCTTACAGAAGCCTGTGTTGATAGTATTATCTTAAGCTTTAATTTTTTACACTCT
>JAGLZG010000029.1 GCA_023131705.1 Nanobdellota archaeon | reverse complement strand
TGCTGCATCTCCTAACAAGTATATATTGTTTTTAGCTGTTTTTGTTTTGGGATTATAGACTGGAATTAAACCAGACTGGTAATCTATTATTTTGTTGTTAGTTATATCTTTTAATTTTAAAAAATTTCTAAACAAGACATTTGTATATCTGTTTGAAATCAAACCAACTCTTACTGTTTCCTTATTTTCCGGGACAACCCATGCAAATGTTCCAAAGTAAGGATAGAATTCAACAATGTTTTCATTTTTTATTTTTGCCCTTGCCTGTATGCCGTGCCAAAATCTTCTTTTTCCCAAGAGATTATTGGATTTTGCAACAGGGCTTAGAGGACCGTCTGCTCCGATTAGTTTGTCAAATCTTATTTTTTTTGTCTTGCTATTTGTTTTGTCTTTTATTATTGCAACATTTTTTTTATTTTCAATAAATCTATGGTTAAGAAATATTTTAGCCCCCTGCCTTAATGCCATGTCTGCTATATAGCTGTCAAACTTTTCCCTGTCAATGATTATATTTTTATTTTTTAGTTTTATCTCAGTAAATCTGTTGTTTGGAGAGAAGATTCTCGCTTTTCCTATCTCATTTGTTATAATGTCTTTTTTTAATTTTATAATATCTTTTATAGAAGACGTGACAATCCCTGTGCACTGGACAGGAAGGCCTATTTTTGAGTGCTCTTCAAATATGCTGACATCCTTATTGTTCTTTGCAAGGAGATACCCCAGGTAAGAGCCTGCTGGTCCTGCGCCTATTATGCTTATCATAAAGCCAGAATTATTTTTTAGTATAAAATAGTTGTTGTTTTGATTATTTTAATTTTGTTTCCATTTTAAAATAGTAACATTTGCAAAAGATTTAAATAGTAGTATATTAAATATTCTCTTTACTAGGAACTATAAGAGTTACTGTTTATGAGCTTGGAATTTCAAGAAAGATTGGTTTTAGAGGACCAGAAGCAGATGATATAATGAGAAAAGGCGTTGTGCTTGAGATTCCCAGAGATGCAAAGAAAGGAGTTTATACAGCAAGGATTTCCATTTTTAGCGACGGAAAATTAAAGAGAACAAGGCACAGGGACTTTAGAATAATTTAAAAAAAGTTATATCATAGAAATCGTGTCTGGTCAACCGACGATTTCTAGGATGTCAGAAATCGCAAAGCGATTTCTGAACATAAACGAAAAGTTTATATATAAGTCATCATTACTGTCAAATGGTTATATTAAGTAACTACTTTAAAATTGGTATAAACGAAAAGTTTATATATGAGTTGCTGTATAACGACTATATATAATAATAATTTTTGAAAATATTGGGGGTAAAATAAAAATGAAAACAAAGTTAATCGGTTTGTTAACCGTATTTTTAATTGGAGTTCTAGCAGTTTGCGGAATAGCAAGCGCTACAATAACTATTGATAAGGTCAAGGTAGATGGTGATGATATTACTGATGGTACAAATTTTATACTTGGCGTTGAAAGAGGAGAAGAATTTGAGGTTAAGGTATGGCTAACTTCTGATGAGAATATAACTGAAGATGAAGTTCAGGTTGAAGCTTATCTAAGAGGTTATGACCATGATGACAGGGCAGAAGACATAACCGATACATTTGACATGAAAGCAGGTGTTACTTATGTTAAAAAACTTACACTAAAATTACCCCAAAGAATGGATACAGATAATTATGAGTTAAGAATAAGGGCTGAAGGAAGATCAGAAGGAGTTACTCAAAAATATACTTTATCTGTTGAATCTGACAGGCATATTCTAGACATAAAAGATATTATACTAAGCCCGGAAAACAGTGTTAAAGCTGGAAGGGCTTTGCTTACAAGCGTCAGAATAAAGAATTACGGGGAAAAGGATGAAGAAGGCATCAAGGTCAAGGTAAGCATACCTGCACTAGAAATAAGCGCTTCTGATTATATAGATGAAATTGAATCAGATGAATCAACAACAAGCGAAGAGCTTTATCTGAGAATTCCAGGCAATGCTGAAACTGGAGAGTATGATGTTAATGTTGAAGTAATATATGATGATGGCGATGAAAAAATTAGTGAAACAATAACAATAACTATTGTTGCAGAAGAAGCTACAGCAGCTGTTTCAGAAGAGAAACCAACAATTGTATATGATGCAACTGCCCAGGATGTTAGTGTTTCAAAAGGAGCAATATACGCTATAACAATAACAAACCCTTTAAGCACATCAAAGACAGTTACAATTGGTGTAGATGCTGTTGACACTTTTGGAGAAGCAAGGATAAGCCCAAGCAATGTTATGATTGTTGGAGCAAAAGAGACAAAAACAGTTTATGTTTATGTTTCAGCAAAAAAAGAAGCAACAGCCGGAGAGTATGGATTTAAGGTAACTATCTCAGGCTTAGGAACAACTACACAGGAAATACCCCTGACAGCAAATGTTGCTGAGAAAGCCGGTGTTGGCGGTTTGGTAAGAGCTTTAGAAGTTGGCTTGATTGTATTGGTTGTTTTGCTTGTTATACTGGGCTTGATAATTGGATTTAATAAATTAAAGTCCAATGAAGAAGGAGAGCCTGGTGACGAAACAGAAAGCCAGACATATTACTAAACTTTTTTATATTTTATCTTTTTTCTTTATTTTTTATTATTTTTTTAAAGTATCACCCGGGGATACAGCACTATAAAAGCTATACTCAAAAAAATAACAGGTGTTTTTATGACTAAAAATAAGATTATGATAATAACTTCTTTTTTTCTTATTATTATATTATCTTTATTTGTCAGCGCGCTTAAAGAAGATTTTACAATAACAGGCAAAAGCAATCTGGATGTTTATAAGTGCTATACAGCGGATGAAACAATCACAGTTGGAAATACAGGAGATATTACAAGTAATTATACAATAAGTTTATCAGGCAGCGGGGCCAGGTTTGTTTCTTCTGTTGAGCCGTCTGTTTTTATCTTATCTCCCGGAAAAAAACAGGATATTAAAATTAATTTTAGAGTTCCATGCAGCGCCAAAAAGAGATATGGGTTAAATGTAAATGTTTATACTTCTTTTGCTCTTAAAAAATCCTTATCACAAAAACTTGATGTTAAAACACCTTTAAATATAGAGCTTACGCCCACTATTTATAGTAAAAGTATAAAGCCGTGTGAGAGCGCTTCTTATGAATTTAAATTAAAGAATTCAGGGCCATTTATAGAAACATATTATATTATATTTGAAAGGCCTTTGGGAGAGTATGCAAAGATTAATTTTAATGATATAACCCTAAATCCTGGTGAGGAAACAGCTCTTTATTTTGATGTAGAGCCAGGCTGCTCTATATATGGAAACTATACTATTCCTTTTAGTGTTAAAACACTGAATACAAAGATATATACCAAGACAAAGGTTTATCTGAATATAGACAGAGCATATGATTATGATTTTTTATTAGGGGATGCTTATTATAAGAATGATGATAATGCAACACCTGAGTTTATTGAAAGCATCGATAATGTATATCATTTATGCGAGAATTCTGAAGAAATAATTCCCATCAAAATAAAGAATAATGCTGATTTTAAAAATAGTTATAATCTAAAACTAAAAGCGCCCGGATGGATAAAACTATCTGATGCAAGGATTGAGCTGAATAAAAGCCAGGAAAAAATAGTTGAACTGGGCTTGGATACAAATAAAATAGAGGGAAATTTTAGTATTGGTGTTTATGCTGTTAGTGAGAAAGGAGATATAAACAAAAATAAAAACATAACAATGATTGTTGATAATTGTTATGAAGCTGATATATCAGAAGAAAAGCTTTTAGTAAATTATTCTCATGTTAAGATACCTTTGAGTGTAGAAAATAAAGGCTCAAAATCAGCTGAATATGTTATTTCTACAGAAGGAGGGGACTGGTTTAGCATTAGCCCAAATGTTATTGCAGTAGGCGCAAATGAGATTTCTACTATATATCTTTATTCAAAGCCAACAGAAGATACAAAGAGAGGAAGTTATTCAGCAGGCATAATATTTAGTGTCAAAGGGACAGGTGTTGTTTATAGTGATTCAATAAAGATAAGGCTTGTCAGCATGAATATTTTTGACAAGGTGTTCTATAATTATAT
>JAGLZG010000028.1 GCA_023131705.1 Nanobdellota archaeon | reverse complement strand
AAGTTACAGTTCACAGAAGATTATATCAAAATTCTTAAAAAAACCCTAAGAGAGAAAGAGGATAATGAAGCAAAGTACAGGCAAAACTTACATGAAATTAAGGAACTTTTTAAAGAAGCTTCTCCTAAATTTAGTAAACTTTTAACTTACAAAAGAGAAATGAAAGTTTTCAGAGAGAGAAGTAAGAAAGCAGGGCTTCTTGTAGAGAGATTAGAAAGAAAAAACTTTGCTCTTAGACAAAAAGTTAGGGAACTAAAAGAAAATAAAAATGGATAAACAAATCATTCAATTTTTAAAAGAGAATATAGAACTTTTGGGCACAACTGCAGAAAAGCTTTTACCCCTATTAAAGAAAGAGAGAGAAGAAAATGGAATACAAGGAGTAGTAGAATTTGCTTATAATTATGTAGAAGAAATACATAAAAAAGTAGATATGGAAAACAAGACTACTTGTCATTCAGGATGTTCCTTTTGTTGTTATTCAGACATTAATATTACTTCTTTTGAAGCAAGTTATATTTTAGGGGTCATTGAGTATTTTAAAATACCCTTGAATACTATAAAAATTGAGAAGCAAAATGCTAAAAGTTGGCATAAATTGAAGTATGCTGAAAAGGGTTGTAGTATGTTAGATAGTGCAGGAGATTGTATGATTTATAAATACAGACCACTTATTTGCAGACTATGGAACTCTACATCAGACCCTAAATTATGTGACAGTAGAGAAGGATATTCTAAAACAGGAACTGCAAGAGTTGTAGAAGCTTGGGCTATGTCTATAGCATTGGTAGAACTTGATGCAGAGGAAGGAGAAGCAACTAGGGGGATATTTCTCCATAAAATTTTAAAAGGATAAATTATGGAGAGAAGAAACTGTTGTCAAGTAATATTTAAAATGTTGGCAAAAATACCAACAGAAAAGACAGAATTAATTAAAGACCTTAAATGGAACTTTGAAGATGCATCTTTTAAAGCCCCCGAAGAGAGTTTACAATGGGAGAGGACACAAAACACTTTAATTAAGCATTTCCCAAAGCCAACAGAAGATTGGGAATTTGAAGTATTAAGTATTTTTACCACACAATCAATTGAAGAGATAAAAATCCAAGTAGAAAAAAATAATGTAAACAATACTAAGACTTAAACAAAATGGCAATGAGAACTTTGAAATACCACAGAATACTACCAGAAGTTTCTGTGGCACTATTAAAAGATGAAGTAACAGGGAAGAAACTTTTCAGACATAGGTGGAGGAATAAAGCTAAAAATGTGAATGCAACAGGCAGACAAGATTTTAAAGACTATCCTTATAAGAGTAAGAGGTACAAGGGAATAGAGGAATTTGAACAATTTATTAAAACCACTTTTGATTATGAGTAGAACAGTAAAAGTTAATTTCACTCAAGCAGACTTAGATGAAATGCAAAGTAAAATACATGAGGCAGAGGAAACTACTTTAGAGGTATTTGAATGGAACATTTCTAATTGTGATGTAATTATAACAGTAGGACCAGATGATTAAAACTAAAAACAAACTATGGGAAAATATATTTTTGACATGGAGTCAGATGCCTTACTTGATGAGGTTACTAAAATACATGTATTAGGTTGGTACAACTTAGAGACAGGGACATCAGGGACTATAACTGATTATCCTAAAATGATAAGATTTTTATCACAAAAGGATTTAACTCTTGTTTGCCATAATGCAATACGCTTTGACATTCCAGTATTTGAAAAGATATTGGGGATTAAGGTAAATGCAAGAATTATTGACACTTTGGCACTTTCTTGGTATCTATATCCTAAAAGAGAAAAGCATGGACTTGCTTTCTTTGGAGAAGAGTTTGGAGTTCCTAAGCCCTTAGTGGAAGATTGGAAGAACTTGCCTATAGAAGTCTATGTAGATAGGGTGACAGAGGATGTTAAAATTAATCTTCAATTATTTAAGAATCAGATAGCACTCCTGGAGATAATTTATAATAATGATGTAAAGGAAATAGACAGATGTATAAATTATTTATGTTATAAAATAGATTGTGCCCGAGAGCAAGAAGACATTAGGTGGAGGTTAGATGAAGTGAAGACCAGAGGAAATTTAGAAAGTTTTAAGGCAGAATTTATTAGGAAAGAAAGCTTATTAGCCTCTCACATGCCTGAAAAGATAAACTATAAAACCTTAAAAAAGCCAAAAATCTTCTTTAAAAAAGATGGTACTGTAGGTAAATTAGGGGAGAATTGGTTATCTTTATTGGCTGAATTAGGCTTAGATGAGGACTATGATGAGCCTCTAAAATTAGAAAAAGACAGGGAAATTGGTAATCCTGGCTCACATCAACAACTCAAAGAATGGTTATCTGAATTAGGATGGATTCCTACTACCTTTAAGTATGACAGGAATAAAGAGACTGGAGCAGTAAGGAAAATACCACAGATTTCTTTACCAAGAGGAGAAGGATTGTGTTCTTCAGTAAAGAGGTTATATGCAGTTGAGCCAGCTCTAGAAGAGTTAGATATGCTTTATGTTATCAAACATAGAATAGGTATTCTAAAGGGTTTCTTAAGAGATGTAAAAGATGGGTATATTCAAGCAAG
>JAGLZG010000027.1 GCA_023131705.1 Nanobdellota archaeon | reverse complement strand
GACAATACCATATAGCAGTCCTCTTTTGCAGAAGCATCAGTTATTTCGCCACAGGTTTCCAGAGATTTGGTCTGCCTGGCGATGTCAAAAAGACACCTGTTTCTGTCAAATTGATTAGTCATTTCTTTGCAAGCTTCTGTATTATTTTGGCTAGCCAAGCTGAACAGGCAGTCCCTTTTCGTGCTGCTGCTAGAAATCTTTTTGCAGGCATCGATAAGCTGTGCTGTTATTGCAAGCTCAGAATAGCAATCGTCTGATTCTGTTTTGTCACATACTTCCATCACCTTATCAAACAGCCCAGCTTCAGACAGATTAGAAGCAAGATGAGAATAACAATCGTCTGACTCTGTTTTGTCACATAATTCCATCACCTTATCAAAGAGCCCAGCTTCAGACAAGGCAGAACCAACATCATCATAACAGTTCTCTTTGTCAGATTCAGGCACCTTTTCACAGGTGGCTATTGCCTCATCAGGATTCTCCAGAATTTCTTCAGCACTTGGTGTTTGTGGGGTTTTTACGCATCCACTAAGAACTACTCCAATAATTAATATCAAAATAACCAAATATTTAGATTTCATTTTTACACCCCTCTAATCTATATAAATAATTCAACTACTATTTAAATACTTCTGAAAATGGCTATAATAATCAATAGTCATCCAAGCAATTTCAAAATAGGAGACAAAGCAAAAGTAAGAATCACAGATGCCACTAAACATTACTTGGTTGGAGAGAAGGTAGAATAACTTTACTTTTTATATATCTCTTTTCTATGTCCTATCTTCTCTATAAATATCTTTTTTTCTTTTGTATTTATACTCATTATTGCCCTATAATCCCCTATCCTTAATTTCCAGCTTGGCATTTCTTTTAATCTTTCTATATAATGAAGAGGGTTTTCTCTTATACTATAAATTTTTTTTAAAATAATCTCTATTTTTTTCTTTTCCAACTTTATAAGCTGTTTTTTGGCCTTTGGTAATATTACAATAGAAAACATTTTATAATTTTATTCCCAATTCCTTGGCCACTTCTTCAATTTTTTGCCCTTTTCCTTCTCTTATCTCTTTTTTAGCTTCAATAATGTCCTTAAGCGCATCATCACTAAGATTTCCTTCTTCAACATCATCTATTATCTTATTGATTAGTTCATCATAACTCTCTTTATTAAATTCTTTAAAGTATTTTAATCTTTCAAGTGTTCCATCTTTAATCTGAATTGTTGTTGTGTTCATAATGTATCACCTTTTATTATATAGTTGCTATAACTACTATATAAATCTTTCTATACACCCTAATATGTTCATAAACTTTAAATACTATCTGTTTGTAGCTATAAATAATGATAAAAAAAGCAATCATCCTTGCAGGAGGACTAGGTGAAAGATTAAGGCCATTAACTTTAGAAACACCAAAACCTCTTCTGTTAATAAAAGGAAAGCCAATTCTTGACTGGACTATTGAGAATCTAAAAAAATATGGCATTACTGATATTGTTCTTTTAATTGGGTATAAAGCAGACAGGATAAAGGAACATTTCGGAGATGGAAGCAAATTCGGAGTTAACATAACTTATTTTGTTGAAAAAGAAAGATTAGGAACAGGAGGAGGAGCTAAAATTGTTACAAAAGATTTTGATGAGCCTTTTTTAATGCTCAATGGAGACAATATGGCTGATTTCAATTATGACAAAATGTTAGAACTGCACAAAAAGAACAATGCAAAAGTAACAATTGCGCTATATCCTGTTGAAGATGTTACTCAATTCGGGATTGCAGAATTAAAAGGCGATGAAATAGTAAGATTTATTGAAAAGCCAACAAAAGAAGAAGCTCCATCTAACTTAAACAATGCCGGAGCTTATATTATAGAGCCTCATGCCCTAGATATGATGCCAGATGGAAAATGCTCTATAGAAAGGGATTGTTTTGAAAAAATCGCAGGGAACAAAACAGTTTTTGCCTACAGGCATGACGGCCAGTGGTTCCCAACAGACAATATGGAAAGATACAATAAAGCAAACAAGGAGTGGAAAGAAAATGTTAGATGAGATTTTCAGGGCCTATGACATAAGGGGAACATACCCTGACCAGTTTAATGAAGATATAGCTTATAGAATAGGAAGGGCTGTTGCAGAGCTTTATAAGCCGGGAGAGATTGTTATTGCAAGAGATATGAGATTAAGCTCACCTTTACTTGCAAATTCATTAATCAAAGGGCTGACAGACTCAGGCATTGATGTTATTGATGCAGGATTATGCTCTACACCCCTGTTTTATTTTATAATGGGAAAGTTCAAATATGATCTTGGGGTAATGATAACAGCTTCTCATAATCCTCCTGCCTACAATGGGATGAAGTTCATGAAAAAACCATCTATATTCATCAACTATGAGACAGGATTAGATAAAGTCAAGGAGCTTGTAAAGAAAAATGAATTCAGGGAAGCTGAAAAAAAAGGGAAAATAATCAAAAAGGATTTTATACAGGATTATACAACACATGTTCTTTCTTTTGCAAAAGATATCCCAAAAAAGAAGATTGTTATTGATGCCGGCAATGGCATGATAAGCAACAGCTGCAGGAAAATATTCAAAAAACTTCCATTAGAGATAATAAAACTGAACTTTAATCTTGATGGAAGTTTTCCAAACCATGAATCTAATCCTTTGGTTCCCGGAGTTCAGGACCAATTAAAAGAAGCTGTTAAGAAAAACAAGGCAGACTTTGGAATTATATTTGACGGCGATGCTGACAGGATATTCTTTGTGGATGAAAATGCAGATGAAATATTAGGGAGCATTATAGGGGCATTGATTTCAGAAAATTTTGTTAAAGATAAAAAAGAATCCATTATCATTGATGCAGTCAGTTCCAGGATAATACAGGATACAGTTGGTGACAAAGGAGAAGTTATCCGTTCCAGAGTAGGTTATTCTTATATGAGTAAAGCAGCAAGAAAACATAACGCTGTTTTTGGAGCAGAAGTAAGCAATCATTATTCTTACAGGGATAACTTCTACTGCGATTCAGGAATTATAACACTATTAAAAGTATTGGAAATCATTGGTGATAAAAAACTGTCAGAAGCGCTAAAGCCTTATAAAAAATACTTTAATTCCGGGGAGATAAACTTTGAAGCAGAGGATAAGGAAGGCATTATGAAAAAAGTGGAAGAGCACTTTAAAGACGCTAAAATAAGCCATTTAGACGGCCTGACAGTTGAATATGATGAGTGGTGGTGTGTTGTAAGGCCTTCTAACACAGAGCCTTTGCTAAGGCTGAGAATAGAGGCTAATTCTGAAGAATTGATGAAAGAAAAGGTTGAAGAAGTCAGGGGTTTGATTGAATAAGAATTCTTACTTCAAAATCATCACAAATAAACATTAAATTTATAAATATTAAACTAAAATATCAATATATTGTCAAAAAAGAGGAAAACATGTTAAAAAAGGGGCAAATTACCCTATTTATAATAATAGGAATCATAATATTAATAGCTGCATCTTTCTTTGTATATTACAGGAATGTCTTAATGCCAGAGCCTGAGATAACACCAGAAGAGCTTATGCCTGTTAAAAATTATATACAGGCATGCATGACATATACAGGGGAAAAAGCAGTCATTAAATTAGGAAGAGGCGGAGGATATATAGGGCTGCCTGATGAAATAAAAAACAACAAAGAAGCGTATATTGAACTGACACCTAATGGATTGATGAAAATACCCTATTGGTATTATAATGGAAAAAGCTTTATTCCATCTATAGAACAGATGGAAAAACAGATTTCAGATTATATAAAAGATAATATAAAAGACTGCGCTGACCTGGATGTTTTCAAATATGAATTTAATATAGAGGAAAAAGATGATATTTCTG
The DNA here is from genome assembly GCA_023131705.1 of Nanobdellota archaeon. Classification (GTDB taxonomy): domain Archaea; phylum Nanobdellota; class Nanobdellia; order Woesearchaeales; family B3-WOES; genus JAGLZG01. Next base: position 658 of record JAGLZG010000027.1, on the reverse strand, counting down.
TCAAAACCAGCATCAATAAAGAAGATGTTGAAATAAATATGGAGTACACATTAATCCTAACTGATAAAAGCAGCGGGGAAACAACAAAGCTTTCCAGGTTTAGTATGGTTCTTCCTGTAAGGCTAAAAAAGGCGTATGAGCTGGGCAGGAATATAATGGAAGCAGAGAACTCAAAGATGTATCTTGAGAATATAACTATTGACCTTATGGCGATGAATGACAAGATACCTATGACTGGCCTTGAATTTCATTGCGGAGAGCTGACATGGAATATTAATGACATAAAAGATGAATTAAAGGGTGTTTTATACTGGCACATACCTCATTTAAGGATTAAGAATACAGATTATTTCCCTTTTTTAGAGGATGAAAAGGTCTATGAAAAATACAGGAAATATAATCTGGGCTACCGTTCAAAAGGAAATTTCCCGGAAGATGAGCCAACACTAAAACCACTGCCTGAAGGAAATGCGCCGGATGATGCATATGAGTATTTTCACTATCTGCTGGATGCAAGGCAGCCAAAAACAGACCTAAAGGCATTTTTTTACTATAACCCTGAATGGGATATAGATATTGCTGCAAGGCCCAGTGAAAATGGCATCTTAAAGTCAAGCATGCAAAAAGGACAGCAGGAATATCTTAGGTTTATGTGCAT
>JAGLZG010000026.1 GCA_023131705.1 Nanobdellota archaeon | reverse complement strand
TGATAACCTCTTCTTTTTAGAGCCATTAAAAAAGGCAGCCTTATATCATCCCATCCAGTGTATTTTCCTTTTTCTATTAATGGCCTTGTTTTTGAGCAGCTTACAGGCATTCCCTCAAAGTTTATCCTTCCTACAAACAATGCCTGAGGAATTGGTTTATCCAGATAATTGTATATATATTCCTGTCTTTTAGCATTATCAACATGCTCTTTTGCCCTTATCACATGAGTTATTCCAAATTCAATGTCATCTGAAACAACAGCCATGTTCATTAGAGGCCATATCCTGTATTTTGTTTTTTGTTTTGGGTGTTTTGTTGTGTTAATCCTAAAAGCAGGCCAGTCCCTCATTGCAGGGTTTTTATGGTTTATATCTGTCTTTATTCTTGCAACAGCCTCTCCCTGCCTGTATTTGTCAAACATATATTCCCATCTTTGTTTTTGTTCTTCTATAGATAGGTTTCTGCAAGGGCATGCCTTGCTTTTGTTTATTAATTCCCTGTATTTATCCGGATTGCATGTACAGATATACGATTTTCCCAGATCAAGAAGCCTTTCAAAGTAATGGTAATATATTTCCAGTCTACCTGACTGGATCATTACTTTGCCTATATTGTTCATTGTTATCCACTCTGCATCTTTTGGTATCAGTTTGTATGCTGGTTCATAGATGTTTTCCGGATTAGTATCACCAATCCTTAGAATGAGTTTTCCTTTGTATTTTCTGCAGTATTCTGAGTTAAGCCCTAAAACATAAGCATGGCCAATATGCAATGGCCCTGATGGCGAGGGTTCAAACCTCATTACAACTTTTTTTGTGTTTTTTAATTCCGGGAGCTCTTTCTTTTTTTCATGCTTTTCTTGTTTTAATAATTCAGGAGCATTTTTTTCTAATTCTTGTTTTTGTTTTTCTAAATCTAATTTATTTACTTCTTTAACAATTAAATTAACATTTTGAGCTATATCTTTTATATTATCTTTTGCTTCAGGATTATTAGCAATTATATGGCCTATTACAGCCCCAGGATTAGCTCTTCCATTGAATTTAAGCGCATTTTGCAATGCCAGGTTTCTTATTAGCTGTTTATCCATCATATTTGAATTAAATTTTAGAGTTTATAAATTTAGTGATAAGTTAGTAAAAGAATTAACTTTTCTTTGTCAAAACAATAACCTTGTCATCTATCAATAAAGAGTGTTCTGCCTGGCTTACAAAGCCATTTGTTTTCTCAACAAGAGGAGGATATTCCCCTAAAATACCCAGTTGTTTAAATTGTTTTAAAGCATAATCAACCTTTGCATCTGAAAAATTACTTGCCAGCCACCTTTTTGTGAATGGCAGCCCATTTAGTTTTTCAATATCTTTCTGGACATTTCTTACAAATCCAATCCTTGTTGG
>JAGLZG010000258.1 GCA_023131705.1 Nanobdellota archaeon | reverse complement strand
TCCAAACAGGTTTAGAATTTTTTTTATTTTTTTTGGTTTTTTATTTGTTATAACCCTTATTGTGAACTCATTTCCCTTTAAATCGCCTAATGATACTGGCTTGTCGAGGCAACCTTTGAATTCAAGGGAGATATCTTTTAGTTTTAGATTTTCTATTTTTTCTTTTTTGCTGGATTTTATTGAGATAATCTGTGTTGTTACTGCTTTTTTGTCCTTATTTCCTGCATATCCTATGAATTTTGGATTTAGGTGCAGCCTGTTTGCTATTGTCTCCACTGCCTTGTTTGTCGTGTAATCTCTTTTTTTTAGTTTGAATAAGAGGAAGTTACCCTGCTTCAATGGTCTTATGTTTGTTATTTCATTTACTATGAAATCTTCTGGTTTTTGTTTGATTTTATACATGACATAAGAAAAAGTTTTTAAAAGGATATAAATTTAATGGTTATATGCGCCCGTAACTCAGTTTGGATAGAGTGCTTCCCTCCTATTAAAGAGAGAAGAAAGGAAGAAGTCGGGGGTTCAAATCCTCCCGGGCGCGTTTTATAATCCAATTTTTGAAAAGAAATTATCTATTTCTTTATTGATTACTTCAGGGTGTGTTATCGTTAGTTGATGTTTTGCATCTGGAATTATTTTTGCTTCTGCATTATTTCCAATCTTTTTCTTTAATTCATAGCTTGTTTCTGTTCTTATAAATTGGCTTTTTTCTGCGTATAGTATTAAAGTAGAACACTCTACATCTTTTAATTTGTCCTCAACATCCCACCTCATTACAGCATTACTCAAAGCATGCATTGCCTGTACATATTCTGGTGTTGCTTTTTCATAGGTTATTTTAGCAAATTCTTTATCGCTAACATCAGCTAATTCTGAAAAATCAATATATTCAGGTTTTATTCCTTTTTTTCTGGCTTTATTATTTAAGTGTGTAAAATATTTTCTGAATGATTTACTGAACAAAAAGAAAAATTTTCCCCCTAAAGTTAATGTTTTCTTGAAATTATAGGATGTTTCAATTAAGACCAGGGATTTAATATTTTTTTTATTCCTACTGGCATATTCAGCAGCTACTAAACCGCCCATAGAATGCCCGACTATAATTGGCTCTTTTACTTCTTCTTTTTCTATAACAGATTCTAAATCTTTGGTATAATTATCTAATGAATAGAAATCTATATCACTTGATTTGGGTAATGAGTTTCCATCACCTCTTTGGTCTATAGCAATTATCCCATAACCCTTATTTTTAAAATAATCCATTGACTCCTTGAATACTGTATGATTAACTGTTGTTCCATGCAAGAATACCAGAGTTGAATCTATTGAGTTTGGTTGAGAATGCTTATAATATATTTCAGCATCATTGCATTTCAAATATTTTTCTAAAGTTTGTTCTTTTTTCATTATACTAAAGCCAAACAGGTGTAGTACCCTTAATTATGTCCTGGTACATCTCCATACGCTTTTTTTGATCTTCTTTGGGCATGTGGGGATTTGCTAAAATCTTTTTTTTCTCATTCTCTATATATTCTGTTGCTTTTTCCAGGCCCCCTTCCATAAAATTTTTTGTATAACCACTTTTTGTGATATAAAAAATTCCCCTTAATAATTCATCTTTATTTTCTAAAAGAACGTATTTTTTACCGTGATAAAGTGCTTTTTCAAAATCTTCATTAATAGTACGAAATAATGTTAATTTTCTTAAGGTATCCTTAATGTTTAGGATCTTACCATCTATGTCTTTGTAGGAAAAGTTAAATCTGTTTAGTAAATCCCTCTTGAGATTTGGTTCAGTAATTTTATCTGTTATTTCCTTAGTTATTTTATTTTTTCTATTTTTTATTGCATTGTAATCTAATATAAGATCTAAGTAATCATTAACTAGCTCTTTGTTCAACTTCAAGTGATCATCTATTATTTGATAGAGTTCATCTATTTCTTCTAACATTTTATCAATAAGATGATATTCTTATTTATAAACCTTTCTATTATTTATTTACTATATAGTAGTATCTTTTTAAATAGATAATTTTAAATAAAAATGCTAATCTTATAAGATTATGCTAAAACCAATCTTCTTAAAAGAAGGACTTCGTATGTTCAAAAGAAGGATTAAAGTTTTATTTAAAGGCATAAAAAAATACAAAGGCAACCACATACAAATCTGCAAACAAATCATAGAGGATTGCTGGAATGGAAGATATTTTATGGTCAGCAATGGGCATTTTAGATTGTTTTATAGCAGGGATTTTGGATGGTGCTGCGAATCATTAATTAAACTTGGTTACAAAGAAAGGGTTAAAAAAACACTGGAATATGCCCTGGATATTTTTTCAAAGCAAAAAGGGATATTCACAACAATAAATCCAAAAGGAGTTGCTTTTGATTTTCCTTATTATGCTTCTGATAGTGTTCCTTTTATTATAAGAAGCTTAAGGTTATTGAATGATAGAAAATTAATCCTTAAGCATAGGGATTTTCTAAACAAAGAAATAAAAAGATATTTTGATATTGTTATAGATAAAGAAACTGGTTTAGTTAAAAAGGACAGGGTTTTTTCGTCTATGAAGGACTATAGTTTAAGAAAAAGCAGCTGCTATGATAATTGCATGGCAGGTATGCTTGCTTTGGAGCTGGGTAAAATAAAGATTCTTGATAATCCTCTTGCAAAGTATGATTATGAAAGTCTGATCAAAGAAAACTTTTGGAAAAAGACGCATTTCATAGATGATCTGTCTGGCTATGATTTTGTAACAGGTGATGCTAATGTTTTTCCTTTTTGGTGCGGTATTTTTAATGATAAAAAAATGCTGGAATCCTGTGTTGAAAAAATACAGCAGCATGGCCTGGATAAACCATTTCCTTTGAGATATTACCATTCAAAAATAAAAGAGCATGACATGATTTCTCTGGAGGTTTTTGCAAAAGGTTATGAAAGAGATACAGTATGGTGGCACATGGGTCCTTTGTATGTTGACATAGTTTCCAGAGTTAATAAGAAAAAAGCAGGAGAATACCTTCTTAAGTATAAAAAAATAATTGAAAAATACAAAAACTTCCTGGAATTATTTGACAGCAAAGGCAACCCCTATAAATCCCTTTTTTATTATTCAGATGAATCAATGTTGTGGTGTGTTAATTATTTGGGGTTGGCAGAGTGAGAGTAGAATTTTATGAAGAGTTTCCTACGAAAGAGAATCTTGACAAATTAAAACTTATAGATTTCAGGACAAGATTGTTTATAGCTGCAAAGTCATTAGATGAGTTTAAAAAGCTTGAAAAACAGGTTAAAAAAATCAATGAAAAAGCAGAATGCGCCTACTGGCCAAGCATACCTAACTCTTACTGGATATCTCCTTTTTCTAATACAGAAGATCTGGTAAAGATATTCAAAGAACTAAAAAAATGCAAAAATCATCTTCTGATAGATTTAGAGCCTCCTTTTCTTAACATAAAATTGATAATTAAAAACATTCTAAAATTCAGAAATAATAAAAAAATTATAAGAAAATTCCTGCAGGAAAATAAAAAAAGGATTACAATTGCAGTATGTCCTTGTTTTTCAATATTGATGGATAAAATAGGCCTTAACTATGATATTGGACTAGAAAAAAGCATCATGTGGTACTCCAGCATGCTAAAACCTATTTTAAATAAGAGAATAAAAAGAAACCTCACAAAAATAAAGGATGAAGAAAATTATTCTGTGAGTTTAGGAACAATTGAAAAAGGCATGCTTGGAACTGAACCAATTTTGCCTCCAAAAGATTTAGAAAAAGATTTTGAATTTGTAAAAAAAGCCGGTTTTAAAAAAGTGATTATCTTTAGGTTGGGTGGATTAAACAAAAGATATATAAAAATAATAAAAAAATATGTTTAATTTTTCAAAACAGCCTGCGCAGCTGCCAGCCTTGCAATCGGAACCCTGAATGGCGAGCAGCTTACATAGTTTAGGCCAACATTGTGGCAGAACTCTACTGAAGATGGCTCTCCGCCATGCTCTCCACATATACCTAACTTAATATCAGGTCTTGCTGCTTTTCCTTTTTCAACTGCAATTTTTATCAGCTGTCCAACACCTTCCTGGTCTAATACCTGGAAAGGGTCTTTTTCATAAATTCCAAGTTCAACATACTGGTTTAGGAATTTTCCTGCATCATCCCTGCTAAATCCACAGCCCATCTGGGTTAAATCATTAGTTCCAAATGAGAAAAATTCTGCTTCTTTTGCTATTTCATCTGCTGTCAATGCTCCTCTTGGAACTTCAATCATTGTTCCTATCTTGTATTCCCTGTTTTTCATCACTTCTTCGGCTACTTTTACTACAATTTCTTTTTGGTTTGTGAATTCCTTTACATGCCCTACCAATGGAATCATCACTTCTGGAATTGCTCCTGTTTCTGCTGCTGCTTCAAATATAGCTCTTGCCTGCATCTCTGTTATTTCAGGGTATGCTATTCCTAACCTGCATCCTCTATGTCCCAGCATTGGGTTGAATTCATGAAGATCAGATATCTTTTCTTTTAGTTTTTCAACTGTAACATCTGTCTCTTTTGCCAGTTCTTCAATATCTTTTTCCTCTTTAGGCAGGAATTCATGCAGTGGAGGGTCTAAAAGCCTTATTGTGACTGGTCTTTTACCCATTGCCTTAAACAAGCCTACAAAATCCTGTTTTTGGTAAGGAAGCAATTTGGCTAATGCCTTTTTTCTTCCTTCCAGGTCTTCTGCCAGAATCATCTCTCTTACTGCCTTGATCCTGTCACCTTCAAAGAACATATGCTCTGTTCTGCATAAACCAATACCTTCTGCCCCGAATTTGACAGCAGTCTCTGCATCTTTTGGGGTGTCTGCATTTGCTCTTACTCCTAATTTTTTTGTTTTATCAGCCCATTTCATTAAAGTGGCAAAGTCTCCAGATAGTTCCGGATCAACTACAGGAATCTTTCCTTTATAGACTTCTCCTGTTGAGCCATCCAGTGTTATATATTCTCTTTCTTTAATTGTTAAATCTTTCAGAGTGAACTGCTTTTCCTTTTCATTAACATTTATATCTCCGCATCCTGCTACACAGCATTTTCCCATTCCCCTTGCTACTACAGCGGCATGGCTTGTCATTCCGCCCCTGGCTGTCAGAATTCCTTTTGCTGCATTCATTCCCTCTATGTCTTCTGGTGATGTTTCTGTTCTTACCAGAATAACATCTTTTCCCTGCTCTGCCTCTTCTTTTGCATGTTCAGCAGTAAATACAACCTCTCCAACGGCTGCTCCAGGTGAAGCCGGCAAACCTTTTGTAATTACTTCTGTCTCTTTTTTTGCTACATCATCTAACTGAGGATGCAGCAATTGGTCTAATGAATCAGGGTCAACTCTTAGTAACGCCTCTTCTTTTGTTATCAATTTTTCATCAACCATCTCTACTGCAATCCTTACTGCGGCTGCAGCTGTTCTTTTTCCGGTTCTTGTCTGCAGGAAAAATAATTTTCCTTCCTGTATTGTAAATTCCATGTCCTGCATATCCTTGTAATGGGTTTCCAGTTTTTTTGCGATTTCCATGAATTGATTGTAGCAGTCTGGTGCCTCTTTTTCAAGTTCTTTAATCAGCCTTGGTGTTCTTATCCCGGCTACAACATCTTCACCCTGAGCATTCATCAAGAATTCTCCATAAATCTTATTTTCCCCTGTTGATGGATTTCGTGTGAAAGCAACGCCTGTCCCTGATGTATCTCCCATATTGCCATAAACCATGACCTGAACATTAACTGCTGTTCCTATCAACCCTTTAATATCATTTAATCTCCTGTATGCTATTGCTCTTGAATTATTCCATGAGCTGAAAACAGCATCAATTGCCATCTGCAATTGTTTTCCCGGCTCCTGGGGAAAGTCTTCTCCTTTTTCCTCTTTTATCGCTTTTTTATATTCCTCAACAACCTTTTTCAGGTCATTTGCATCTAAATCAGTGTCATATTCAACTCCTTTTGTTGCTTTTGCATTTTCCAGTATTTCCTCAAATTTAGCATGCTCAACACCCATTACAACATCTCCAAACATCTGAATGAATCTTCTATAAGAATCCAATGCGAATCTTTCATTTCCGGTTTTTTTGATCAAGCCCTGAACAGAAATGTCATTTAATCCAAGATTAAGAACAGTATCCATCATTCCAGGCATTGATACTGCTGCTCCTGACCTTACAGAAACCAGCAAGGGGTCAACCGGATCTCCCAGTTTTTTTCCCATCTTTTCTTCTAATTTTTTTATATGCTCGTCAACCTCTTTATTAAGACTTTCAGGATATTTTTTTCCCAGTTCATAGAATTTAGCGCAGGTTTCTGTTGTTATAGTGAATCCAGGCGGAACCGGAATTCCCAAGCCTGTCATTTCAGCAAGATTAGCCCCTTTTCCACCTAACAGCTCTTTCATCTCTTTTTTTCCTTCTTCAAAATCATAGACATATTTTTCTTTTGACATTTAAATTCCCCCTTGTAGATTTTATTATGATTACAATAAAAAGGATTTAAGGATTGTTTATAAAGTTTATGGTAAGATTAAATTTGATTACTGTTAAATAGTAAAAATAGAAAGATTTAAAAGGCCAGATATGCTTCCTCGTTGCATATGAAAAAACTCGAAGATTTGGAAAGAAAAGTTACTCTCGTAACGTATCTGGAGAGGGAATTTTCTGTTAGGTATAAAGACCTTTCTCAGGATGACCCTAAGATGTATGACTATATCCAAAAAACGCACGATAAATTCTTAAAGATAATAAAACCTAAGAAGGAATCATTTAGTAGAGCAACAAGGAGGATGAAAGAGTTTGATAAGGCTATCTTGCAGATAAGAACTGAAACCTACATTGAAAGGTTATTTCAGTATCATATGCACATCTTTGATTTATTAATTTATATGAAAGGGGACATAAACGATCTTGAATTGGTTGATTCAACATACAAGAATGCAAATGCTCGGGTTCATGGTTTTAAGAAAGGGTATCAATCTTTTGTTATGAGGGGTGGAAATTTGGTTAATTCCTTTTTCGAGTTCTTAAAGGAATATTATGACAGTGAAGGTAAAAATAGGTATGAAGTTCTAGAGAACCTAAAGAATGATGAATTAAGACATTACATTAAAAAGGAGATTTATTCAGAGGAGTTTGAAAAGTTTATATTAATCCGGAACGGAACAGCACACTCTGTAACACCATTGCTTAAAGATGTTGAATGTAAAAGAGTTAATAGATCCACCTTATTTTTAAAGGACGCAGAATTTAGGTTTATTTCTTCTTTACCAAAAAAAGAACAAAAGAAGTTTGACTGGAAGATTTGGGGAATGAATGATTATCATCGCGAAATTTCTGTTCTCAAAAGAAACCATAATAACTTCATAAACCTAGTTGACAAAGTGTATAGCCTTATGCCCTGAATGTACAATAACAAGAAAAAGTTTTATTAATAATCTTTTTTAGAAGACTAAAAATTGTAAAACAATTTTTAGGATTTCAAAAATTTATTAAGATAAATTTTTGAGGATTTCCATCGCTTTTTTGCCATCAACCTTTCCCTTATATTTAGCCATTAT
>JAGLZG010000257.1 GCA_023131705.1 Nanobdellota archaeon | reverse complement strand
TCCAGATCCCAGCATTGGCATGATGTGCCTCATCCACAACAATAATATCTGGAGGGATTGTGGCATCCAATCTCCTCACTAATGTTTGCACAGATGCAACCTGTACCAGCTCAGAGATATTGGGAGTATATTTTGGATTGATTAATCCATGAGGTACGCTGGATTTATTTAATGCCCTGGATGTTTGTTTGAGGAGTTCCACCCTATGCACCAGAATCATCACCCTTTTATTTTTACTCGCTGCCTGCTGTGCTATATGACAAAAAACAACAGTTTTTCCTCCTCCAGTTGGGAGGATGTATAGTGGAGCTCGAAATCCTAATTTATAGGAGGATCTGATATCATCAACTCCCTGCCCTTGGTAATCTCTTAATATCAGCATTTATCATTGAATTTTTTGCTGATTTCCTCTCTGAGATATTTCTGCACAGCCATCTCTGCATCTGTTCCCTGCCCTCCATTTATCAACAGGCAGCCTGTATTGCCTTTTTTTGTCTTAATTACAATGAAAATTTTACCTGGAGGAGCTATTTTTCCTTTCCATATTTTTTTTCTCCTGGTATTCCAATCCTGTTCCTTTGCCGTTTGTCCGTTTGGGCTCATGTTTTTGTGTTTTAAATTTATATTTTATACTGCTCTCTCATCACCTCCCTGAGTCGCTTTTGGATCTCCAGCTCTGCAACAGCTCCCTGCCCACTGATGATCAGTTTTGCTGCCTCATATCGTTTCCTCACTTTTATAATCAGATAAATCTGCCCTGGAGGAGCTTGTTTTCCATCCCATTCCATTTTTCTCCTGGGAGTCCAATCCTGTTTTATTCGTTTTTTCTTGCTCATCTGTTCCTGGTTAAAATGGTAAATCATCCTTATCTCCTGCAGCTGTATCTGCTGATGATGGAATATCTGTATTTTTCCCTGGAGCTGGAGCTGCAGATGGCTCAGGAGCCGCCTCAGGCACTCTGGAGCCCATGAGCTCAACCTCATTCACCATCAGAGAATGATCCAGCCTGTGCTCTCCCTCCCTAGTTTGCCAAATAGTTGGATTATAATACCCAACCAGGAGCACCTTTGTTCCCTTTCTGAGATATTTCTGCAGAGCAATCACTGTTTTCTCATTGAAAATGCTGCAATTAAACCAGGTAGTATTTTCCCCCCTAGTATTTGCCATTGAAAATGAGAGGTAATCCTTTCCTGCTTTTGTCGTTTTTTTTTCTGCATCCCCTCCCAGATGCCCTGATACTATTGTTTTATTCATGATTTTATGTTTAGTATATGATTATTCTACTTTTAGCTTTATGATTGATA
>JAGLZG010000256.1 GCA_023131705.1 Nanobdellota archaeon | reverse complement strand
TCTGCTGTAAAAAAGGGCTTAATAACTTTTCTTTATCTATGCCTGTTCCTTCTGTCAGAAGATTTAAAGAAGGCTGCACAATCAATACTTTATGTTTGTACTTCCCTTTCAAAAAACACTTATATTTCTCAGACCTTAAACCCTGCCTTAACATTATAGCAGGATGCTCATGGCCTATTATTATTGTTTTTACCTGTTTTAAAACAGCTTTATCCGGAATTTTATTTCCATGAATAATTAGGATATTGCCTATCTTATAATAATCCTTAACTCTAACTTTTCTTTTTTCTGCAACAGGGCCTATAATATTGTCATGATTGCCTTTTATCAGGATAATCTCATCACAATATCTTCCTAAAAAATCCAATAATCTCAGTGTATGCCTCCACTCTGTTTCAGATATCTTTCCAAACTCATGTTTTATATCCCCGTTTATAATGATTTTTTCAAATCTTTTTCCATTTATTATCTTTTCCAGCCTTTTAATCAACTCCTTAAAATGTATTCTTGGGACTAATACTCCTTGTTTATTCAAAGCCTCTTCAAAACCTATATGGCTGTCTGCAATAATAAGCATGTTTTCTTTTTTAAGATATAAAGCCAGGTCTGTTATCTCTATATTATTTACGATTTTCATAATAAATCCTAAAATTTACTGTAATATTTAAATATAACCTCTTTATTGCAGGTGTATGTTATCACAAAAAGCACTGAACTGCAAAGAAAGTCCTACCCTTGCAATCAGTTCTAAAGCCAAGGCCATGAAAAAACAAGGCTTAGATGTTATTGACTTTGGAGCAGGACAGCCTGATTTTGAGCCAACAGGAAATATAAAAAAGGCAATAATTAATTCTCTTGATAAAAAAGGATATGCAAAATACACGCCTGCTTCTGGAAAACCAGAACTAAAACAGGCAATATCAGACAAGCTGAAAAGAGAAAACAACATAGAATACACAACAGACCAAATACTTGTAAGCTGCGGCGCAAAACATTCTTTGTATAATATAATGCAGGCTTTAGTTGATAAAGGGGATGAAGTAATAATCCCTTCTCCTTACTGGGTTTCTTATCCAGAGCAGGTTAATCTTGCAGACGGAACACCGGTTATTGCAGAAACAGATGAAAACTTCAAAATAAAATCAGACAAGATAAAAGAAAAGATAACAGGTAAAACAAAGATAATCATAATAAATTCTCCTTCAAACCCAACAGGGGCTGTTATTGATGATGAGGAATTAAAAAAAATAGCAGAGCTGGCTGTTGAAAAAGGAATATATGTCATCTCAGATGAAATCTATGAAAATATAATCTATGATAAAAAGCACATCAGCATTGCATCACTAAATGAAGATATAAAAAAATTAACACTGACTGTCAATGGGATTTCAAAGTCCTATGCAATGCCCGGCTTAAGAATCGGATATACAGCAGGCCCGGCAGAGATAATAAAAGCAATGTCAAACATACAGGCTCAATCCACATCAAACCCTACATCAATAATACAGGATGCTGCAATAGAAGCATTAAATGGTTCTCAGGAAGAGCTTGAAACAAGAAAAAACGAATTCAGGAAAAGAAGAGATTTTATTGTTAAAAGATTAAATGAAATTGGATTAAAATGCAGTAACCCGGATGGCGCTTTTTATGTTTTCCCTCACATAAATCAGGATTCTATAAACTTTGCAAATAAATTACTGGAAGAAGAAAAGGTTGCTGTTGTCCCTGGCGTTTATTTTGGCAAAGAAAACTATATAAGGATAAGTTATGCTGCATCTATGGAACAGATAGAAGAAGGCATAAAAAGAATAGAGGGGTTTGTCAAATGAACGAAGAAAACATGAAAAAACTGGAAGCGCTTAATAATCCTAAAGTCATGAAATTAGTCAAAGAATATGTTGAGCTTTGCAAGCCGGAAAAAATGACTGTCATAACAGATTCTAAAGAAGATATAGGGCATGTCAGAAATCTTGCAGTGACTAATGGAGAAGAAAAGCCGCTTAAGATAAAAGGGCATACAATTCATTTTGACGGATACTATGACCAGGCAAGAGACAAAGCAAACACAAAGGTTCTGCTCTCAGGTAATTTGTGCCTGAGCAAATGCATAAACTGCGGGGACAGGGAAAAAGGAATTAAAGAGGTTTTGGAATTTTTAGACGGGAGCATGAAAGGCAAAGAGATGCTTGTAAGGTTTTTTTGTTTAGGCCCTTTAAACTCAAAATTTTCAATACCTGCTCTGCAGATAACAGATTCTGCCTATGTCGCGCATAGCGAGGATTTACTGTACAGGTCTGGTTATGAAGAATTTAAAAGATTAAATGGTTCAGAAGATTTTTTCTTTTTTACACATTCTGCAGGAGAACCGGATGAAAAAGGCAACAGCAAAAATACTGATAAAAGAAGAATCTATATCGATCTGGAAGAAGAAAAGGTCCTAAGTGTAAATAATGAGTACGCAGGAAACAGCATCGGTTTAAAGAAACTTGCCTTAAGATTAGCAATCAGCAAGGCAAACAGGGAAGACTGGCTTTGCGAGCATATGTTTGTGATGGGTGTCCATCCAAAAGATAAAGACAGGGTAACATATTTTACAGGAGCTTTTCCTTCAGCATGCGGCAAGACATCTACTGCAATGATTTCCGGGCAGACAATCATTGGGGATGATATCGCATATATAAGGCCGGGAGAGGATGGAACAGCATACGCTGTTAATGTTGAGTCCGGGATGTTTGGAATAATACAGGATGTAAATCCTGAAGATGATCCTGTAATATATAAAGTGCTTACAACTCCGAGAGAGCTTATTTTTTCTAATGTTTTAATAAAAGAGGATGTTCCTTACTGGCTTGGAATGGGAAAAGAACTTCCTAAAGAAGGTCATAATTTTTTAGGAGAATGGAAAGAAGGAAAAAAAGGCCCTGATGAGAAAGAAGTTCCGCCTGCGCATAAGAATGCACGTTATACAATAAGAATAAATGAGCTTGATAATGCTGATGAAAAAGCAGATGACCCAAATGGTGTTTCAGTTGGCGGGTTTATCTATGGTGGCAGGGATTCAGACATATCTGTTCCTGTTTTTCAATCACTAAGTTGGTCTCACGGTGTCTATGTTGGCGCTTGTTTAGAGTCTGAAACAACTTATGCAGCAATTGGAAAAGAGGGTGATAGGGTTCATAATCCAATGGCCAACCTTGATTTTCTGGTAATTCCATTAGGAGTTTACATTCAAAATCATCTAAAATTTGGAGAAAGCCTTGACAAGCCGCCTTTAATCTTTAAAACAAACTATTTCCTAAAAAACAAAGATGGCAAATTCCTTAATGGGATGGAAGATAAAAAAATATGGCTCTTATGGATGGAAGGGCGTGTTCATAATGAGTTTGATGCTATTGAAACACCAATTGGCTATATCCCTAAATATGAAGATTTAAAAAAACTGTTTGAGGATGTTTTTAACAGGGAATATACCAGGGAAGAATATGAAGAACAGTTTAAGATAAGAACACAAAAACTTTTGGATAAGATAAATAGATTAGAAAATATATTCACAAATGAGATGGATATTCCGAGCGCTTTCTTAAAACACATGGATCAGGAAAAGGAAAGGCTGGAAGAAGCGAAGAAAAAAGAATAAATAATTCTTATAAAAAAAGTATTAATTTCTTATCTTTATATTTTTTATCATAAGGTAGTAACATTTATATATGAGTTTATCTGATCAACTATTTATGAATAGGATAGATTCCAGTTTAGGAGGAATATTACACAATTCAGGAAGGGAATTGTATAATATAATGATAGAATCATTAGAATTAAATAAAAATTATGTTAAAAATGAAAAAAAGATTATAAAAATTACAAATAATCCGGAATATATTAACACTCTAATTAAAGCAATAGGATATCGAGAATATATTAAGACAATAAATCACGGAGAATATCTATTTAGGACGATAGGACATCAGGAAAGAGTTAAAGTAGGTTGTGGCTATATTATACAAAAACTTGAAATTCCAGAGGAAGATAAGTTAATACATAGGTTAATATTGGATTTTTGTACCACACATCATGATATTTCAAAGATTTTTTGGCCTAAAAAATATTTTTCTAATCATAAATTTCAAAAGAAGGATAAGGAGGTTAAAGAGGGACATCCAGAAGCAAGCAAAAGATTAATAGAGATGTACATTAAAAAAGTTCCTGAACCATACAATAATCTAATTCTTGAAATAATACTCCACCATCATGAAAGATGGGATGGAAAAGGTTATCCTGATGGTTTAAAAGAAAAAGATATACCTCTTGGCGCAAGGATTATGGCAGTGGCAGATAGCTCTGATGCTATGGGCAGTGATAAAAGGTATCATAAAGACAAAAAAAACAATGAAGGGGTTATAGAAGAATTAAAAAAAGGCAGTGGAACAATGTTTGACCCCAAAATAGTTGATATTTTTTTGTCAATTATTGAATGAACCCATATCTTTTTAAACATATTTACAATTCTTTTTCTTATGGAAAAAATATACTTTAAGACAATGGGGTGCAGCATTAATTTTTCAGAGTCTGAGATAATGCAGGGCATATTGAAAGAAAAAGGATTTGAAATAATTGATATGCCGGATAATGCTGATGTTATTGTTGTAAACATATGCACTGTCAAGGGTGATTTTACAGCAGTAAGAGAGATAAAAAAACTAAAGCAAAAATTTCAATATAAAAAGTTTGTTATAGCAGGCTGCATACTTAAAAGCACAATACCCAAAATCAGGGAGATTGCTCCGGATGCAAGTTTAATCTCTACTCATAATATAAAAGAGATAGTCTCTGTTGTTGAAGAGACCCTTAATGACAACCCTGTAGAGATTTTGGCAAAAACAGATGATGAAAAGATTAACTTGCCAAAAATAAGAAAAAATAAGATCATAGGGATTATTCCAATCTCTTCCGGCTGCTTAGGTTATTGCGCTTATTGTTCTGTAAAATTGATTAAAGGAAAGCTTAAATCTTATCCAAAAGAAAGTATAATCAGGGAGATAAAAAAAGCGCTGGAAGAGGGCTGCAAAGAGATATGGCTCACAAGCCAGGATACAGGCGCCTATGGCAGAGATATTAACTCAAATCTTATAGAACTGTTGAAAGATGTTGTCAATATTGACGCTAACTTTATGGTAAGGATTGGCATGATGAACCCGAACCATGCAATAGAGATGCTGACACCTTTAATTGAGCTCTACAAAAACAAAAAGATATTCAGGTTTTTGCATATCCCTGTCCAGTCTGGAAATGATGAAATCCTTAAAAAGATGAAAAGGTTGTACACAACAGGGGATTTTAAGAAGATAGTAGAAACTTTCAGGGAAAGCTTTGAAAACATAACAATTGCAACAGATATTATCGCTGGCTTTCCAACAGAAACAAAAGAGCAGTTTCAGGATTCTCTAAACCTGATTGAAGAAATAAAGCCGGATGTGATAAACATATCAAGGTTTATAGCAAGGCCCGGAACAGAGGCAGCTAAGATGGAACAGGTAAAGGGTGAAGAAATAAAAAACAGAAGCAGATTACTGACAAGTGTCTTTGACTGGATTGGCTATGGCATCAACAAAAAATGGCTTAACAAAACAACAACAGTATTAATAGATGAGAAGGGCAAAGGGAATACTTTCATGGGCAGGAACTTTGCCTACAAACCAGTTGTTGTAGAAGGAAGCTTCAACATAGGAGACAAGGTAAAGGTCAGTATAATAGATGCTACAAAGCACTATTTGATTAGTGAGGTTGTTGAATAAAACTATATAAGTTTGTATTGTAAAGAAAAATAGAAAATAAAAAAATAATCAGCCGTAAATTTGTTCGCAGTGCGTTCGGAAGTCATCTTCAGTAATGTAACCGCACGCTTCCTCTGCCTTGTCCTTGTCAGTCTCTGTAAGGATTTTGGCTATGGTTTCATAGCACATAGTCATATCTGTGGTAATCTTTCCGCAAACCTCTATTGCCTTATCTGGGTTTTTCAATGTAATTTCAGGTCTATTGACAATCATCATGTAGCAGTCATTTTTATTAATAGTGTATTCCATCTTCCCGCAGATAGATACTGCTTTATCAACATCGGTTAGAAGCAGAGCTCTTGCCACATCAAAATAACATTCATCTACATTAACCAGTAGTTTAGAGCATGCAGTAAGCGCAGCAGAGGGATTTGCTGTTTTGAGATTGAGTACGAGATTCCAGTAGCAGTCATCCTTGTTTGTCAGCTTTTCACAAGCTTCAAACGCCTTGTTAGG
>JAGLZG010000255.1 GCA_023131705.1 Nanobdellota archaeon | reverse complement strand
ATTTTTCAATGTTTCTTCAGATATTCAAACTAGGAGCATTAACATCACCTTATCAAAAGGCTGGAACCTTATCTCAATTCCATTAAACCTGACAAACTGGACTTTACCCCATCCATTTAAATCGATAGAAGGAAATTATTCAAAAATATTTACTTACATTAACAGAGAATGGACTGAATTAAAAGATAATGATGAAATAAATGAAACATTAGGATTATGGATTAATATGAATGAAAATGATACATTAATAATAGAAGGAGAAGAACTAAATAATGCAGAAATTAATATAAAACAAGGCTGGAATCTAATTGGTTATCCATTATTAGAAACAAAATCTATTAATGAAGCATTTAATGTTTCAAAAATATCTGTTATATCAATGTATAATCAATCAAAATGGTATTCTTATAATCCTTTAAAGCCGGATTTATTGAATACATTGAAGAATATGCTTCCTGGTTATGGTTATTGGGTTAAAGCAAGTGAAGCATTCCTTTGGAATATGGGATTAAAATCTCTAAATGGGACATATAATATAGTCCGTTTTGGCAGTGACCATGGAGAAGAGTTTACTTCCGGTATTGGATATATTAATTTTGATGGCATAAGTAACTTTACAGGTGAAATAACTAATGTTTCTCAAGGACAAAGCAATGGAAATGCCTTTGATATTGGGCCAGTGAATGGAACATACACCATAAGTTCTAATGGCAAGCTTACGTTATTAAGTGAAGGAGATGTCTACGATAGCGGATACGTTAGTGCAGATAGTTCTTTGATTGTTTGGGCACCTGTGCCTGGTGATACACCATATGAAGAAACGGGGATAACCGTTGCAGTCAAAGAAGGATCAGGGTTAGGTGTACAAACCCTAAACGGAAAATACAACGCTGTAATATTTGGTAGCGACCACGCCACGGAATTTACTGCTGGTATTGGATACATAAATTTTGATGGTGCCGCAAGCTATACAGGTGAGATAACCCAAGTTTCGCAAGGGCAAAGTACAGGAAGTGCCTTTGATATTGGGCCGGTTAGTGGCACATACTCCGTAGATTCCGATGGCAAACTTACATTAGGTGATTATGATATTGGATATGTTAGTGCTGATGGTTCATTAGTTGTCTGGGCACCCGTCCCTGGTGATACACCATATGAAGAAACGGGGATAACCATTGGGGTTAAAAATTGATGAAACAAAAGGTTACTGGATTAACTCTCTAAACAATCAAACATTAACAATACAAGGAACAGAACCTAATAATATAACATTTGATTTAAACCAGGGCTGGAACTTAATTGGCTACCCAAGTTTAGAAACAAAACCGATTAATGAAACATTAAATGTTTCACAAATTTCATCTGTTTTTGCTTATATTAATCAGAGTTGGAAATCTTATAGTCCTGATAAGCCGGATTATTTGAACACTTTAAAATATTTTATTCCAGGTTATGGTTATTGGGTTAAGGTAAAATGAGGTATTTTCACAAAATTTCATAGAAATATTTAAATACCAAAAGAATATTAACAACAGAAGGAAGTGGTTTTTCACAAAAGTTTGAAAAATAGAAAACTTTTTAAATAACTGTTGCTTCCCAACAGTAGTGGGGATAAAATATGGAATACAAACTAATCTTAGGATTAATAATCTTATCAATACTTTCTGCTATTGTATTTGCCTCTGATGCTCCGCCACCAATACCAACAGAATATTGGGGTAGGCTAATGATTGATGGTGAACCAGCTCCTGATGGAACTCCTGTAAGTTATTTTAATGGTGACAAATGGATAAACACAACAACCATTGATGGTTGGTATAATCTTATTATGACTGGTGGAGATAGTCCTTTGACATATAATGATGATTCTAATTGTTCACAACATGAAGCAAATGGCACAGCATGTATTCCTTGCACACAAGATTTTGATTGTGTTGAAGGTCCACAAGAAGGAGATACAGTTAATATAACTGTTAATAATACGCCTGTTTCTATAACATGGGGGGAAAATGTTTCAACAGAGGAAAATGTTATTGTTTCAATACCCCTTTACACTGGTTGGAACATGATTTCTTTACCAATACTAAAAACAAATAATAGTCCTGCTAGTGTAATGTCACATTTAACAGGTGATAGAACAGCATATTATTATGATGCTTCAGATGTAGGAGATCACTGGAAAGGTTATGATAGCACTACACCAGAATTTACTTGGGATTTGGATAATATGGAACCAAATAAAGGTTACTGGTTAAAAGTAGAATCTGCTCAAACATTATCTGTTGCAGGGAATGTACCAAGCAACAACACAATGTCTTTGTATACCGGATGGAATATGGTTAGCTTTCAATTGTATAACAACACTATACAGAATACTATGAACAAACTCACAGGTGATAGAACAGCATATTATTATGATGCTTCAGATGTAGGAGATCACTGGAAAGGTTATGATAGCACTACACCAGAATTTACTTGGGATTTAAATGAGGTTAATATTGGAAAAGGTTATTGGGTTAAAGTAGATTCTGATCAAAACTGGGTAAAATAAAAATGAAAAAAATTATCATATTAACATTTTGTTTTTTGATAGTGTCATTTTTAGTATCTGCTGCTCCTCCTACCCCACGTACTTTTTGGTCTCAAAATGGCAACTCAAAATTAGATGGTCAGCCAGTGCCTATTGGAACAGTAATTACAACTTATGATCCAGATGGTGTTTTATGCGGACAATTTACAATAACAACCGAAGGACAATTTTCTTTTGACTGTGCAGGAGATGACCCTGATACAAGTGGTATAGATGAAGGAGGAGAACCAGGAGATATAATAACTTTTTATATGGATGGAATTCTTGCTACTATAACAGGAGGTTCTGCTGAATGGCAGAGTGGTTTTCAAGAAGTTGATATTGAAGCAACCCCCCCTCATGTTGATTTTACATCTCCAACACCAGGTAATGGAACAACTATAAATACTGATTACACAACAATAAATGTAACTGTAAATAAAAATGTTTCAAGCTGTATTTTGGATTGGAGCATTCTATCTTGGGGCAATAATTGGAATAGTGATTCTGAAGTAGCAGAAGGATTAGGAAATGTTGGTGGTTATTCTCACCCTGCTGTTTTCCAAAAAGATTCAGCTTGGTATTTGATTGCTGGTGAAGGTGATGGATATTTTAATGGATATAATTGGACAGGTACAACATGGCAATCAGATTCTAACATAGCAAGTGGATTATTAAATGTCAATAGTACCTCTTCACCTACTGTTTTCCAAAAAGATTCAACCTGGTATTTGATTTCTGGTTATGATGATGGACATTTTAATGGATATAATTGGACAGGTTCTACATGGCAATCAGACCCTAACATAGCAAGTGGATTAGTAGATGTTGATCATGTTTCTAAACCTACTGTTTTCCAAAAAGATTCAGCCTGGTACTTGATTGCTGGTGAATCTGAAGGAATGTTTTATGGATATAATTGGACAGGTTCTACATGGCAATCAGACCCTAACATAGTCAGTGGATTAGTATATGCTGGTCAGGGCTCTTCACCTGATGTTTTCCAAAAAGATTCAACTTGGTATTTGATTTCTGGTAAACAGGAGGGAGATTTTAATGGATATAATTGGACAGGTACAACTTGGGTAAATGATTCTAACATAGTCAGTGGATTAGGAAATGTTGGTAGTAAATCTACACCTGCTGTTTTCCAAAAAGATTCAGCTTGGTATTTGATATCTGGTGAACAGGATGGAGATTTTAATGGATATCATAGAACTCTTATTGAGACTCACACAATGGACATACATAATGCAGATGCAAATACTTGGGCTAATTATACTATTACAGGTTTAGAAGAAGAAACATATTTTTATTATGCATGGTGCAATGATACTGTTGGTAACAGTAATGAAACTGAGGAAAGGATTTTATATGTTGACACAACTATCTGTGTTGATAATGATGGAGATGGTTATGGAGTATGCCCAAATTGTGGAATAGCTAATGGATGCACATATGATGGTGACGATTGTGATGATGACCCAGGACAATGCGGAGTAAATTGTAATCCAGGAATAACAAATGAAAGTACAGTAAGCTGTTCTGATGGATATGATAATGATTGTGATGGTAGTATAGATTGTTTAGATTCTGATTGTTATGGTCAAACAGGCCCTAATGGGGATAATTGCTGTAATGACCCAGTAGCAGATTGTGCACAGGATGATTGTGTAATTGAAACTTGTGGAGGAGATAAGGAATGTGAATATGCTGATAGAGCGCAAGGAGCAACAGATGAATGTTCAACATGTGAAGAATGTAATGTTGCTGGTGGAGATTGTGCTGGTATAACAGCTAATGATGGTAAGGGTTGTATAGATGATTGTACATCCTGTGTTGCAGGCTCTTGTGATGATAGATTAGCCGGAGCAACAGATGAATGTTCAACATGTGAAGAATGTAATGTTGCTGGTGGAGATTGTGCTGGTATAACAGCTAATGATGGTAAGGATTGCAGTAATGATTGTGACTCTTGTGTAGCTGGAACTTGTACAACAAGAGATACTGATGATAATACTGAAGTTGTTACAACATGCTATTATTGTAATGGCACTAACACTGCTTCACAGCCATATTCTGGGAATGATGGTGTCAATTGTATAGATGATTGTACAGCATGTGTTGCAGGCTTTTGTAATGATAGACTTGGATGTGCTACTGATGAATGCGCAGCTGGAGAATATTGCGATGCAGCCGGAGGAGACTGTACAGATCCTAATGACAATTCTGCAAGTGGAGAGAATGTTTGTGAAATTTGTATATCATATCAGCACAACTATGGAGAAACCTGGCTATTTGAAGGAGGAACACCTTATTGTTGCAATAATGATGCTAATGAATATTATATAACAGATGGTATAGGACCAGATGCTTGTTGTGATACCGAATCTGAAAATTGTGTTGACAGTGAAGGAGTATGCAGAACAGAATGGGGGACTGAAACAACATGTGATGATGGAATTGATAATGATTGTGATGGTTCAACAGATTTAGATGATACAGATTGTCAGCCATGTACACCTGGGGAAACAAGAAACTGCCCAAAACAGGATGGAGTATGTACAGGATGCCAGGAAGTATGTAATATTAGTGGACAGTGGCCAGGATGTGATGATGTAACTTATTTAGATTACAATGCTAGCTATGAAAATCCAGAAGCAAGCTGTGATAGTTTAGATAATGACTGTGATGGTACAGTAGATGGGGGTTGTAATCTAGTTGATGATGATAAAGTAGAATGTCCAGGTGCTATGTTTACAAATATACAAGATGCAGTTGATTTTGCAACTGCAGGAGATACAATAATTGTTTGTGCTGGGACTTATAGTCCAAGTTCAAGGATTCTTATAGATAAGGGAATAACACTTATTGGAGATATTAATACGCCCGGTAATGTTATTATAGATTGTTCTGGAATGGGTAATCCTAAAATGATCAGTGTAGATACAGATAATGTTAAGATTAAGGGCTTTAAAGTAATGTATGGAAATGACTATCCAAATCTCTGGAGTAATGCAGGAATAGGTGTTGGTTTGAATCCTTCGCATCCTGGTATTGAAAATGTTGAGATTACCAATTGTGAATTCTGGGATAATGCAAAAGGTGTGTTTTTAATAAGCACTAAAAATTGTTTAGTTGAGAATAATTATTTCAGAACAACCAGAGATGAAACACCTGACAATTTTAATGACCCAAGAACATGGAATGGTGATGGTGTCCATATATTCTGGAATACTGAAGCATACCCTCCTACAGGCAATATTGTTAGACATAACATAATGGATAATGTAAGGGTTGGTGTCATGCTAAATGGGGATTATTTTAGAGAAAATGCAACAAATACCTGGGACTTCAGTGGTACTATTATTGAAAATAACAGTATGACTGATGTATGGATTGCAGGCATTATCCTGCAGGTTGCTAGTGGAACTTCATCTTCCCCAATTAATGTAAAGGACAATTATATTAATAATAGTATTGGTCCTAGGGAAGGTGACGAAATCAACGAGCATGGACTCATTAGTGTTGCTGGTGACTATGCAAATATAGATAATAATACGTTAATCAATAGCCATGAACATGGGATGTGGATAGATGGAAGCCACCACACTGTAACCAACAATTCAATAATATCCAATTCAATGGACGGAGTACATGTGGGGCATTATAAAGAAGTTGAAACAGCTTATTGGGAGTTAAGAAATCTGGATAGAGAAGATATAAGCATCAATTACAACAACATTTACAACAATGGAGACGAAGGTGTTGATGGAATCCAAGCAGATTCGGTAATCAATGCAGAAAACAACTACTGGGGAGCTGCTAATGGTCCAGATTCACCTTATAATGCTGGCTCTGGAGATAAAGCATCTGATAATGTTGATGTTTGTCCATTCTGGGATTCTTGGCCAGGCGGAAGTTCAACACTTTGTGATGCAGATGGAGATGGATATAGAACTGATGTAGATTGTGATGACAATAATCCAGATGTAAATCCCGGCGCAACAGAAGTTTGCAATGGAATTGATGATAATTGTGTAGATGGTATTGATGAAACAGGCGATGCCCTATGTGATGACAGCTTATACTGTAATGGCGCTGAAACCTGCGATGGCGCAAATGGATGTCATGCAGGCGCAGCAGTAAATTGCGATGATGCAAATGAATGTACAGATGATATCTGTAATGAAGATTTAGATCAATGTGAAAATCCAGGTTTACCATCTGGAACAGGATGTGGCTCAGCAAGATACTGCCCAGATGACGCATGCAATGGATTCTTTGCAGAATTTTATCCAATTGATGGTCATGATGAATGTGATGGTGCTGGAACTTGTGTAGAATATTCATGCGCACTGGAAAATTCATATTGTACTGATAATAATAATACTGATGGGGTTAATACAATAGAATGCGGCGCTCCTTGCGATCAGGATATAGATTGCACTGATGTATACTGTACTGAAAGTTCACATAAAACATATCCTGATGGAGAATGTAAAAATGACTGCAGTTGTACAGGAGCAGGACATCCTGTATGCATAGTTGAAAGTTGTGGTGCAGAGTGTGATGAAGATACAGATTGCAGTTGCCCAACAGATTATTGTGAGGGAACTGCATTAGTGGATTATCCTGATGATGGAAGATGTGGCACAGCAGGTTCTGAAGGTTGTCTATGCCAGGTTGATACTGGTTCAGGAGGGGATTGTGAACCAACATTAGTTCCTGATGCACCCGGGTGTGAAATAGCATGTTATAATGATGGTGATTGTGATGATACTAATGTTTGTACAGATGATGCATGTATAAATCCCGGAACACAAGTTTCTTATTGTGATTATACAGATAATACTGATCCTTGTGATGATGGTTTATTCTGCACTGTAAATGATGTATGCAGTGGTGGACAATGTACTGGAGGTGATGCAAGAGATTGTTCAGATAGTATAGGATGTACAGATGATTCATGTAATGAAACTACAGACTCATGTGATCATAATCCAAATGATGGTTTATGCTCAGCAGACACAGTTTGTGCAGACTATTATTGTGATGTTACTTCAGACTGCCAGGTTAATTATGAACCAGACACAACTGAATGCAGAGCAGCAGCAGGTGTTTGTGATATTGCTGAAACTTGCACAGGCTCAAGTGCAGACTGCCCTGTAGACGATAAATCAATTGCAGAATGCAGAACAGCAACTAGTGATTGTGATATAGCCGAAATATGCGATGGCATATCTAATGACTGCCCGGCAGATGCTAAACAACCAGCTGGTACACAATGCGGAGAAGCAAGAAACTGTCCACCTGATGCATGTAATGTTTTTATTGCGCAGTTCTATCCAGATGATGGCCATGACACCTGTGATGGCATAGGAAACTGCAATGTTTATTCATGTTCAATGGAAAATTCATATTGCACTGATAATGATGCAGGAGATGGAGTAAATGGTTTAACTTGTGGTGCAGAATGTGACCAAGATGAAGATTGTGATGATGAGGATCCAGCTACCATGGATAGATGTATAGCTGGATGTACATGCACTAATACAAGAGAAGATTGTACTAATGGAATAGATGATGATGGGGATGGAGATGTAGATTGCGCTGATTCAGACTGCGCTGGTGAAAATGGTCCTGGAGGGGTTATCTGCTGCCAGGTTAATGATGATTGTAATCCCTTAGATGATGATTGCGCTGATGGTGTTTGCGGTTTATCTAATAATGAATGCAACCAGCAAATAGAATCAGCTGGAACTGAATGCAGAGCAGCAGCAGGTGATTGTGATATTGCTGAAGAATGTACAGGAGAAGATGCAGCATGTCCTGCTGATGATTATAAATCAGCTGGAACTGAATGCAGAGCAGCAGCAGGTGATTGTGATGTAGTTGAGCAATGTACTGGAGCAAATGCAAACTGCCCTGCTGACGCTTATGAGCCTATAGGAACAGACTGTGGAATCTGCGCTGAATGTGATGGAACAGGAACTTGTGTATATGACGAAACACAGGATAATGATTGCAGCTGCCCTGATGACGGATGTACTGATAATAATAGTGATGGCATAATTGATGCATGGAATGATTATGAAGTTGCAGAGTGTGAAGCTATTTACACCTGTAATGATTGCGGACCAACTATAACTGAACCAGATGTTCAATGTAAAACAGTAATGAAAACCCCTATAGACAAGGGTTATTACACAATGTTCTCATTGCCATTAGTGCCGGAAACAGGCAAGACATTCAATGACATTCAGAGCGGATGTACTTTTACACCAAACGTTACCAATGGAATAACTTATTGGAATCCTGATACAAGCAGTTATGATGTGTTCCTTGATGGAAACGCAATATTGTTTCCAGGGCAGGGTTATTTCTCAACCCAGACCAATGATTGTGAAATTGAACTGGAAGGTTACAGGTTCACTATTGATTATGTTGGTTATTTAGGCAGCGATGATATCAAAAATGGCTGGAATTTAATCGGAGCGCCAAGCAGCAAAATAAATGACTTTGATACAGCAGAAGGAACATGCTCTGTTGTAAGTGGGCCATGGGGTTATGACGCGCCAAGCCAGCAGTACACAAGAACACCAATACTAAATCCAGGAAAGGCTTACTTCATAAAGTCAACTAATGACTGCAACTTAGGTTAAATTTTCTTTTTTCAATTTAAAAAAAGGTGATACTAACAAATCAGGGTGATTAAAAAATGAACAATCAAAAAGCAAAAG
>JAGLZG010000254.1 GCA_023131705.1 Nanobdellota archaeon | reverse complement strand
CAATGTCCAGACAATTGTTGGAAGTGAGATTCCTGAAGACATTGCAGGAGATCAACAACCAGAACAGATTCCTATGATGCTAGATGATGATTTAACCAAAAAATTCAATAGAAAAAATACTCAGCCAGGGAAAAAACTGATTGTCAGCGGAGTTCTCCTGGAGAAAAAAATTAAACTTAAATCTGGTGAAACCTCAACCACTTTTGATTATGTCTTTGATGTAAACAGCATTGAATCGCTGGATGAATCTGAGCTTGACATCGATGTATCAAAGGAAGATATCATTGCCATAAAAGAGTTTGCTAAACAACCTGATGCTATGAATAAATTGATCAACATGATTGCCCCATCTATCTATGGCTGCAAACCCCAGAAAGAAACAATCCTCCATATTCTTGCAGGAGGAATCAGGAGAGTCAAGCCTGATGGATCTATAAAAAGAGGGGACATGCATGGACTCCTGGCAGGAGAGCCAGGATTAGCAAAATCTGATTTATTACTAAGAGCAAAAATAATAGCCCACAAGGCCAGGTATGTTAGTGGCAAGGGCACATCTGGTGTTGGAATTACTGCGAGCGTGATTAAGGATGATATATTGGGGGGCTGGGCATTGGAAGCAGGAGCAATGGTTTTAGCAAATAAAGGTTTTGTGATGATTGATGAGCTTGATAAGATGGGTGCTGAAGATAGAAGCTATCTCCATGAAGCGCTTGAGCAACAAACCATTACAATCTCAAAAGCAAATATTCAAGCCACACTCAGATGCGAAACAACTGCAATAGCTGCATGCAACCCAAAGAATAATTTATTCAATGATCATGAATTGAATTTTTCAAAACAATTAGACATCCCAAGTTCTCTCCTCAATAGATTTGATATCATTCTTAAAATCAGAGATATTGTAGATTCTAAAAAGGATGGAAAATTGGTCAAACATATTTTCAATAGCTTCAGGGAGATTTCTGAAAAGGATTTGGATAAAAGATTAAACCAACTGCGAACAAAAGAAGATATATTCTTGAAAAAATTTCTGAGCTATGTAAGGACACTGATCCCAATATGGACTAAAGAAGCAGAAGAATTAATAGAGGCATGGTATGTCCATGCGAGGGATAAAAGAGAGCCTGATAGCCTCCCAATCAACCCCAGGCAAGTGCATGCAGTAGTAAGGCTTGCGGAATCAGATGCCAAAATCAGGATAGATGAAAAGATTACTATTGCGCATGTGAAGGAAGCAATCAGATTAATGGAATACTCATTGATCCAGATAGGGTGCCTCAACAGCGATACAGGAAGATTCAGCATGGATTCAATATTAGGCAGTGATTGTGATCTGCGAATCATTGGAAATATCATTATGAAAATGGATGCCCCTTCAATGTCTTTAGATTATATCATAGATGAAGCTAAGGCGAAAGGAATTACAGAAGATACAACCTTGAAGAAGATTGAAAAATTGAAGAGATCAGGTAATATCTTTGAGCCCAAGCCAGGACAGATCATGAAAGTATGAAAGAGGAGATAACATGTCAGAAAACGAAGATTACCAATGCAGGAAATGCGGAAAGATGCATCCAGCGCGGCCAAAGAAATGCTATTGCGGCTGCCATGATTTTAGAATTGTGTATCCAGACAAACCTCAATTAACTGAAGATGTTTGCTGCAATTGTGGTTATCAAAAGGATATCAAAGCCTATAAGCCAGACCTCAATCTATGCGATGAATGCGCAGAGTTATTGGGGTTGAAGAGGGGGGAATGATTGAGGATGGAAACAGCAAAAGACATTAACAAAGATATTGATTATTTATTTAATATAATAAATTGGAAATCATCCATCATAGATGCAAAGGCAGCTCAAATCATGAATGAATTGGGAAAAAGAATTGCAGATCTAGAAACACAAGGGGAAAAGAGAGTTAATGAAGCAATACTATCTGCGAAAGTTCAAAGAAGATAAAACAAAGGGAATGAAACATGACAACACAACCAGAAGAAAACAAAGAAAAGATATTGGGCCTTTTAGGTCAAATAGAGAGAGATGGAATGCCAGAATTAATTGAATTTTTGAAAGAAAGCGATTTCTTTATTGCTCCGGCATCAACAAAATTTCATGGAGCTTATGAGGGAGGCTTGGCAGAGCATAGCTTAAATGTGTATCATGTCTTTAAGCACAAATTGGAATTCTTCAAACACATAATGCCTGGAGAATCTATAATCTTGTGCAGCCTGATGCATGATATCTGCAAGGTTCAGCTATATGCAAAATCAGGCGATTCTTACACATATAATAAAGAGATTATAAAACAAGGCCATGCAACAAGAAGTCTTGCAATTCTCAGCAAACATATTGAGCTCACATCCAGGGAACAAGATATCATCAAGTATCACATGGGCATCTTTGATACAATTGAATTCCATGAAATGAAAAGGAAAGAGGCATCTTGGTGGTCTGGCCAGGGAGATTATTCAATGAATGAACTGCACGATAAATACAATAACTCGCCAGTTGTAATGCTCTTCCATCACGCAGATGATGAAGAGAATAAGTTTATGGGGCAGAAGTAAGAGGGATGAAACAATGGTGCAAGAATTATATTGTATTGATTGTGGCAAGATAATTAATCATAGAGGAAGGTGCCCACCTTGCACCAAGAAATTCTCCAAACAACAGAAGATTTGGAAGGAGAAAGCAAACAGAGGCAATGACAAATGAAATTAATTAATGAAACAGGACAAAAATTATCAGTAGATATCAGCGTTGGAGGAGATGGATCTGAACATTTTATTTTGAATCGCAGTGGGAGCCAAAATATCCCTAAGAATACAGGGGGCATTTATCTCCATAGTTTTGACCAAAAGAGTTGGGATGAAAGATTTAAGAAAAGTGACGGCGATGCTACCCACCTAAAGTTTGGGGGAGCCAAAGGGGGCAAGGATTGGATATGCCCTAAATGCGGAAGCAAAGATTATGATCCACCTGACATGGATGCGCCGGGTGTGCCTCTATGCTCATGCGGGGAAAAGATGGTTGAAAAAGAGATTGAAGATATCACACAAAAAGTAGTGAAAGAATGTGATTATGATACTGAAGAATCTGAAGTAAATCATATCAGAAATATAGTCAAATTTGTTATCAAACAAAGCGAGGGATAAACATGACAAACAAACCAGAAAAGAAATTCAAGGCAGGCGGAGTCACTGCAACAGTATGGAAGAACAATGGCACAGACAAAGAAGGCAAACCAACAACATTTAACACAATAGCAATTGAAAGGAATTACACAGACAAAGAAAACAAGTGGCAATCAACAAGCTCATTCAGATTAATGGATCTGCCCAAGGTTGCGCTTGTTGCAAATAAGGCCTATGAATACCTGGTAATGAAACAAAGCCAGGAGAGTGCAGCAGAAGAGCCACAAACAACAGCTGAAGACCAGCCAGAAGTGACTGAAGAAGAGATTGTGGACTAAAATAAAGATGGAGTCTGAAGAAAAGGAGGAGGAATAACCATGCCAGAAGACAATGAAGAAAAAAATATTGTAATTCCAATTAAAGCCATGCTCAATGAAAAGGATCCAGCAAAGATTGCAGGATTCTTTTATGGCTTTAGTTTAGGTGGGATGCTAATGTTAGGTATATTTTTAACAATTGCAGCATATAATATAATGAATGGATTCAAGACAGATTTCCAAGCGATAATGACAGGATTATTCTTGATTATCTTCGCGATTGTATTATTGAAAGCAATAAGTTTATTCTGTAAATATCATAATAAAATTCCTATATCATCGAATAGACTTACACCTGAAGAAGTCATGGTGAAGATTCACAAGGTTGACACAAGTGATGGGGGAGAACCATTGCTTCAAGTCCATAAAACAGATTTGGAAGAAAGCTTGGGATTGCCTTATTATGCATATACAGATAAGAGAATAAAAGAGAATTCAGATTTAGAAATATCGGCAAACCCAGCGAGGGAAGAACAAAAAGCAGAAGTCTGTGAGCAAAGCAAACTTGTTACAGATCCTTTAGGTTCTAAACCAGAGGATCAAGAAAGTAACACACAACAAAAAAGCAAAGACCAAATGGTTTTATAAGACTTAGTGCATGTTTGCGCCCAC
Source organism: Nanobdellota archaeon (assembly GCA_023131705.1). Taxonomy (GTDB): domain Archaea; phylum Nanobdellota; class Nanobdellia; order Woesearchaeales; family B3-WOES; genus JAGLZG01. Next base: position 13,047 of record JAGLZG010000254.1, on the reverse strand, counting down.
TATCGGAGCGCTGTTATTTGCCCTCCTGGGGCCGGTTATATCATGGAGGAAATCATATGGCATCAAGAAAGAGAGCAAAAAAGAAGAAAGAGAATATTCTAGATACAGCCAGGGAATTCTTGAAGTATAGTGAAGCCAGGAAATTAATGTTAGAAATAAAAGACGAAACAGGCATAAAATGGGATTTAGAAATAACAGAAAAAGCAGAGTCTTATGCCAGCAGACAATTAACAATGACCTGGCAAAAGTATGGTATGATTGATGAGAACGAATTAACAAAAGTCTTAGGATTGTTAATGAAGGCTAGTGTGAAATATTCAGTTTCAATATTTGGATCTAAACTTCAACATGTCGAGAATGAGATGAAATTCGAAATAGATGTAAGATAAGGAGGAAATCACATGAAAGAAAAAACAAAAAAGATTATGAAATGCATCTGGAAACTTAGCATTATGTTTTGTGCTGTATGGATAACATTAATAGGATTTGTCTCAGCTTTAATGATCTGGTTCATATTCGAAACAAAGGTCGATATATTTGCAGTAATCACAGCTATATGTATGCTGAACATAATTGTGTTTATGTCTTGGATATATCAAAAAAGGCTTAATAAGAAACACAAAGGAGCTGAAAACTAATGGATGGATTCGGAGATACACACCAGGGAATCAAGCCCAAATTCGATAGTGGACTAGGTTACTTGATCTTGCTTGATAACATCATCAAATTAGCAAATGGATATTATATCTCAGAGATGATGGAAGAATATCATAGGTGTCTGGAATCCTGGTATATGGAAACAATCGAAAGATTTGAGAGGATGGCAGCGACAGATAAAAAGAAATCAATCACAAAGAAAACAATAGAAGAGCTGAAAACATTAAGGGCAGCTGCGCAAAGTTCAAAGCAAGAAGAGCCTTTAAAGAATTATCAGATGGAACTCAACAGGTTAACTCATTTGTGCGGATTGAGGCTCAAAGATGTTGACACTGATCCAGGAGACGCATTGGAGTAAAAATGGTAATGGTATTTCCAGGCACTAAGAATTCATATTCCATGGATGGATATATGAAAAAGAATCTTGATACTGCAAAGCGCATAATCAAGAAAGACTGGGATATGATATTTATATATGATGGCGCTGAAGGCAGCGGCAAGTCAACAAAAGCAATCCAGGATGCATTTTACTTTGATCCTACCTTAGATAATGATAGGGTTGTGTTCACACCTAAAGAATTCAGGGAAGCAATCATGACTGCTAAACCTTATCAGGCAGTGATATATGATGAGGCTTACACAGGCCTCAGCTCAAGAGCAACAATGAGTTTGATTAATAGGACATTGATAAGCATGCTTGCAGAGATCAGGCAAAGGAATCTCTTTGTATGCGTTGTGATGCCCACCTTTTTTGATCTGGATAAATATGTAGCATTATGGAGGGGCAGGGCCTTGATTCATGTATATACCAAGGATTTTCAAAGGGGGCGCTTTGCTTTTTATAATGCTGATAAGAAAAAGAAGCTCTACATCTATGGCAAAAAGTTCTATGATTACACTAATACTTCTCCAAACTTCAGGGGAAGATTCACAAGCTATATGCCTATAGATGAAGAGGCATATAAAAAGAAGAAAAGAGATAGCCTGATTGCCAGGGAAAAGAAAGCAGAGGAAGCAGAGAAAACCAAAGAAATAGAAGCTGCAATGTTTGAGCGCGTGATGCACATGTCTGAGAAGATTCCACATAAAGTGAAGATGGAATTGCTGGGTATGCCTGCATCAACATACTTTGTGAAGCTAAAGACATGGAAAGAACAATCAGAACTAGAAGCATAATAGACATGGGAGTTGAATCATATTGAAATATATCCAACTCCAATACTATATAATCACAAATATACTTAATGAGGGAATTTCGAAAAATCCAAAAAAGAATAGGAAAAGGCACAAGATCATAATATTAATGGCATGATGTTGCATGATATCAATGCCAGGAGGTAAACAACAAGTGTCAAATCAAGGAGGAATGTATGAAGTATTGAAGTTGGTTGACAAATATTTAGAGCTGGATTCAAACGAAACAATAACAACCCAGGAAGTAGCAGAGCTCACAGGGTTATGCATCCAGGCCGCAAGGAATAATATGACTAGATTAAAAGCAGCAGGCTTTATTGAAAGAAGAGAATACAGGGATCCCAATAAACGAGGCCGCAATGTTGAATATTTAATTAGGGGTGATGCAATTGGATGGATACGCAATAACTTACATTAGCAGCATAGCAATTTATAGCATGTTGATAAACTATTATTTGTATAAACACATCATGCTGCGCAGAGTATTGAATCCTAAGGTCACTGGCTTTGTCCTGGCAGTAAGCATGATCATTGCTCCATTGATGATAATAATAATAGGGATTGTTTTAATTGTAGAAGAGGCTAGCAGATACCTGCAGAAGCCTGAGAAGAAGGAAGCAGAGATAATAGATCCACTAGAGATGTATAAATGAGATCTCAAAGAAAATGCCCTAAGTGTAATAATTATCTATACAAAGCAGAAGGCAAAATCAGGGTTATGGGTTTCCATGAAAAATGGACAATGACTTCAATGTATTATTGCAAGGTCTGCGGATTCAGAACAATCTAAAAGGAAGTGATCAACATGGAAATAATAATCACTACAGATAAGGACAGTGTTGAGTTTAATATCTCAAGAGGAAAAGAAACATCAAATGATGAGATTACCAGGGCAGTAGCTTATCTGGAAATTATTAAGCAAGACTTACTGCAGGAATTGAAACATGATTATGAAGTATTTGAAGAGGATGATTGAACATGCCTAAAAAAATATACATGGATCTTGAAAGATTAAAAACAAGATATCTCCATCTAGTCTTTAGGAATGGCAAATGTATTCCTATTCTTGCAAGAGAATTTCATGCCAGTATTTCAACAATAAAAAAAACACTATGTGATATGGGCCTGAATGGAAAAGAGATATTATATGATCATGAACAGCCTTTTAATCAAAGGATGATTAAGATGTATGAAACAATGAGCACAAAAATTGTTGGCCAAAGATTAGGGCTTTGTGCTGAGACTGTCCGGAAGAGATTAATAGGGATGGGTATTGAAAGACATTCTGTTGGCTTTTATAATTATGATTATATTAAATCATCAAACAGGCCTGACCTGCAGGGCTGGGAATTAAATCAATTGATCAAGGAAGAATATGAAAAGACCTTGAGTGTAAAACAAGTTATGATTAATCTCGGATTAGGGGATCTAGAAACAGTGCGCAAGAGACTCAGATTGATGGGATATGAAACAAACCACAGGAAAAGATACAGCCTGAAATTCAAAGGAAGAAATAATCAGATTATGGAATTATATTCTTATGACCATTCCTTAAAATATATTGCATGGAAATTAAATATAACCTCAGTAACAGTAGCGAATTGGTTGGAGAAATCAGGAATAAGAAAAAAAGGATCATCAAATAAATTTGTAACATTATTGGAACGCGCAGAGATGCAGCCAGAGAATCCAAATATCCTCCAGGCTAAAAGGATATTTTACTGGTATAGAAAAGGATACAAGATGGAGGATGTAGCCAGGATAGAAGGAATATTCTGCAATAAAGTTAGCAATATATTAAGGAGATTAGATCTAAATACATCAATAAGACAAAGACAAAGATATGAGTATAATGAGCACATGAAGGCCATGCTCGAATATGTGATATCAAACAGAAATAAATATCAGGAAAAGATAAATCGACTAATTCATAAATTAGAATTGAGACAACAGAAAACAAAGACACAAATAAAATTGTTGCATTCAGGTCTTTCAAGAGTCATGTCCTGGAAAGGAAGCACACGCAATGGATCTTTAGGCAAGATAAACCAAGAATCCTTTACAGAGAAAACCTTCGAACTCATAAAACAAAAACTTACTGAAGATAAAGATATCATATTCAGAACAGATGGGGTTGCAGCAGAGAACTAAAACAGGAGAAGATACAACATGAAACTTGAAGAGATCATTAAACTGCTTGACAAAGACAGATACACAACAAGATATAATGATAAAGAAAAGCTGCAGCTCGCAATGATCATGCAGCAATTGAACGAAACAGACGTCTCAAAGGTAGTTAAGTTCTGCCTTGCATGGACTGCGCACAATCTAAAAAATGTCACAGAGCAGCTTTCACCAGCTGGTTATGAGCTCATCTTTCAGAAGATAAGGAAAACGCAGCCAACTGAGAAAGTAGTCTATTAGTAGCCTATTAATAGATTTTGTCACAACAAAGCCAGGATATGTCAGACATTTGCAGACTTTATATCTAAAAGAAGTGATCAAGCCGAGTTGCGCAAAAAGGAGGCCCTATTTTGCATAAATAGGCTGGGCTAAACATCAAGATAGGGCAAAAGAATTAAGGGAAAACAGGAGGAATGATTGATAATGGGAAAATGTAAAGAATGTGGACATGCAATATCTCAACACCTATTAGATCATCAATATACTGGTGATGATGGCAAGCAACATAATTATCCTAAGAATACATATCACCGTTCTTGTATGGTAATGGGTTGCACATGTTCAAAGATTGTTAAGATCCATCCGAGAAAGAAGCAAAAATAAAAATGAAATTTCATAAATATATCAAAGGAATCCATGGGGATGATTACACCCAATGGATTAGAAAAGAGATAAGTTTCAGGGCATGGATTAAAGATAAATTAGAGATACATGTCACAAAAAGGGCAGAGAGAAGAGAAAAAGAGATTGAAAGGATATTAAATTTTGAATATATCTCAGAGTATATTGTTGAAGAATTTTATAATTCTTTAGGTTGCTGCAGCAATATAGATACAATAGAAACTGCCAGGAAAATAAGAAATGATATTAGATATTTTGCTATTGGTTGGCAAAGAGCAAGAGAAAAATATACTGGAGAATGATTGATGGTTAATTTTATTCGTTGGATGCATGATGCTAAAAAGATGATACCTACTAAGCAATCAAGTCTTGAAGAATACATCCCTGAAGATGAAGAAGATGAAATTTGAGAATAAGAGACACTAATACAATAAGAGACAAAAAACAGGTGGGATGAAACATATGATTATATTATCATGGCTAAAAAGAATCATTGAACTAGATCTCTATGCAATGAGATGGCATTCTAGACTTACTATAGCATTTTGGATTGGGCTATTTGTGATTATATTAGAAAAAATATTTAAAATAAAAAATCAAGATATTTGATTATTCCTTATTCTTCCCATTCTTCTTGATCCTGCGCCAGGAGATAGGCCTGAGATGCTTCTTAAAGAATATGTTTTGATAGATTGATCCTGCAGGCGTGAGCTGCGGCCTGATGATATCATTTGGATTGCCTTGGATAGAAGCAGCATTGAAGGGATTGGGAAGATCTAAGCATGAGAAAATATCCCCTAAAGAAAGTAAAAGCCCATCAAATATCATTTATACACACCATTCCCATAGAAGTGATTATGGATATCCTGATAAGGGCAGGTATCTCTCTTCAGGCATCTTTTGCAGCCATTCCTGGGCTTAATGAATCTTGGTTGATCAACTTCTTCTTGATCATCCATAATCAGAACCTCTTATTGACATAATTCGCAAGCAGGGCCAGGCCTGTTATCACCATGATAGGCAGCAAATGAGTCCATTCCAGGAGTTTTACATCCGGCAGGCCAACGATATCAATCACAAACAGAAGCATGCCTATAAAGCTTATAACGATGCCTGCGAAGCTTGCAGCTTCACTATCTGAAATGTTATCTTTTCTCCTTGCAGCTAAGAATAAGACAACACCAAATATCACTAAAAATGTGACTATCATGAGGCTTCCTAATTGAAGATTGACATTTGCTATCCATCGAGTCGGCTCTGTAATTATATCTCCACTGATGATGCTTGTCAAGTTATATGTGTAATTGTCTAATATTGCGCTTGTCATTTTCGTTTCCCCATATAAAATTTAATCATAACAATGCCAACAATAACCAGCACTGTCAAAACAGTCACAAAGAAATCCCCAATAATAGGATCTAATTTAAGATCTGCAACTGCATCAGTTGTGAGGGTGATCAATGTTGTAAAGCTCCTATATATGAATTTGAATGGAGTAAGTATCTTATCGAGGATATCGCTGAAATAATCAAATACGCTTTTATCGACTGTGACTTTATCTACATATGAATGAGCAGAATTGATATCATCACTGATATTCCCCATGATTTGATATTTCTCGATATCTGAAGAATCATAGCCAGTTGTATCATAATTCGCGCCAAGCTGAGAGATAAAAATACCCCACATTCCAAAGAACAGGCCTACAACTAACATGCCTATTATCATTCCCTGCAGATTAAAATCTCCTTTTTTATTCATTGTTTCCTCGTCTTGCCAAATACTATGATGATAAAAGCTATTATGGTCGTAATAATTGAAGTAGGGATGTCTGTTAATCCGAATAGATTGAATGCGAATAAGCTGGCAAAGGTTATGCTTCCAGATACTAAAGGTCCAAACTTGATTGTCACAAGCGCGACAACAACCAAAAGAATGACTGCATATAACAAGCCAGTATTCTTATCAACAACCACATCAGCTTCAAATCTCTTAATTAATTCCCCTGCTAATTCTTCACCACCATCATAGATTATATATGCCTCAATTTGATAGATTGTATTGTTGATGGGAATAAATGTATAATTAAGCATGCCTGATGTTCCTGAAACCTCCTGGTCACTGATAAGCTCATAATCAAATGTAAGGTTTCCTATATACTTGCCTTTGATAACCAACCTTGCGCCGGAGATGCTATTTCTGCCATCCACGAATTCATAAAAGACAGTATTGTTATCAACGCCACCAAAATAAAGATCTGTGCTGACTGCATATCTATCACTGATAAAATCTGTAGGCGTGCCTGTTATATCAATGATAAGCTGTATTGTTTCATCCACTCCTGGAATAAAATAAGTCTTGCCAGTGAAGAGATTGCCTGAAGGCTGGATGGGCTTTGATTCACCCTCATAGATAACTGCAAACCTGTAATATGTTGTTAGATCCCTTTCAACCCATACTGTAGTCTGGCCATCATAATTTGTCTGCGCTTCCTGGATTGTGATAAACTGATCAGGACTGCCAATAATCTCTTTTTGCAGCCACACAATTGCATTCTCAACTGGCTGGTTTGCAGTATCAAGAATCTCTATAACCTGCAGCTCAGTCACATTTTCAGTCATGTATATGCTGATGTTGTTTGTGCTGTCATTCAGCACTGTGATGAACTTGCTGATAGGATTAAAGCCATCAGATTCAAAGCGCAGCTCATAAGAATTCGGAGCCAGGAAATCTATGATGATAAAGCCAGAAGTTGTTGAATTTGTAAAGCTTGTAACATCACTGATTGTGTGAATAGTCACATTTTGAGCAAGCAGGCCCATGCTGCTTTCATTGAAGATATTAAGCCTGATGCTGTTGAATGTATACATAGTTATGTTTTGATATTCATATCCTGAGCTTGTTGTCAAATTATAATCCAGCAAAGAAGAATATCCACTGCTTGAGATGTTGATCACTGTAAGATTATTTTCTAGGATTGGAACATTGATAGATCCTGAAGTTGTATTAAAAGAAGATCCATAATCTGTAAGGATTGAGAACGTGCTGATGCTGGAATTAGTATAGAATTCAATCAATGAAACATTCACCCTAGGATATCTTGATAGATTCCATAGGACTGTGTGAGACTCTGCTGCAGTTTGGCCATCTTCACTTGATCCATTGGCATATTCAAGGCTGTAATTCCAAGAAAAAGATATGGCTGTATTGTTAGCATACACCCAAGGGATTGTGACATTGGCTGTGAATTCAACATAACTATTATTTGTATGATCAATCAGGCCAGGATATTCAGTATTGTTGTATATCAAGGTTGCAGTTGAGCTGTTGGTAATATTGAGGAACTCAAATAATAGGCTGAATGCAGTATCATCATCCTCATAAACAGGTGTGGAATAATTTGTTGAAATCTTCATCAAGGTGAATGCAAAGTTTGTTGTTTTGCAATTCAGCTCTTCTTCCAGGCCATCGCATGCTTTTGCTATGCTTGTATAAATACCTGCAGGCGCATCAGATAGATTCAGGAAATCTGTAAAGGTCCAGGTAGTTGTATTGATATAATCAGTATAATTGCTGTGCAATAAAGTGCCATTCGGATAATTGATTACTACTGAAGCATTGAATAATCGCAGATTATCTTCCATGGAAATGTTTAAAGTGATGTTATCAAATACCTTTGTTGAGTTATTTTCTAAAGGATTTGTGAAATTGATTGTTGGATTAGTATCATCCATAAGGATATCTAAAGTGACTGAATCTGAGCTGTTATAAGTGGAATCATTGCAGAATACCTGGTATTCAATATTATCATAATAAACTTCGGATGTGAATGTCTTGGAAATGGTAAGGTTTTCACCTGATGCTGATATATTGTATTGGCTTGAATTAATCTGCGTTCCATTTTCTTTTAAGATACAATCAATTATATCATCATCTGCTTTTGTTTGGTCAAAGGTGAAATTTAGGGTGTATGGGGTATTCTCCTGTATTGATGAAGCATTGGATGGAGATGTTATTGATGTTGTAAATATATCAAATTCAGTTCCAGTCCCATTATTATATGCAGTGGAAATTTCAGTTGATGATAATGTTCTGTTCCATATACATACTTGGTCTATTGTGCCTTCAAAATTAAATGATTCATCACTGCGAGTTCCAATATATAAGTCTGAATCAGACCATGTTAAATCTGCTGTTGATGTTACTGTATCTTTAAAACTGCCATCTATTATATATGTAAGTTGACCGCCAGTTTTCTTAAATCCTGTTTGATGAAATTGACTATCAGCTAATCCGGAATTCGAATCAGGAGTTAGATAGCCTGAGCCATCATTAAAGTGTAATATATCACCACCAGTATCATCAATCCATAAATACCAATCGTTACCTATGCCCATACCATCATCTGATGTTGAGTCTTTAACCCACATCAGAACTGTCAAATCATCAGTTAGCTGAGGGAATCCAGATATTCTTATATAATCATCAATGCCATCAAAAATATATCCCCCATTTAGATGTGCTGATGATGTATAAGTTGCTCCATATATTGTGCCATCATAAGAACCAATCGCATCTGGATAGCTATTGTTATTGTTGCCTTCCCAACAGGAGACTAAACCATCGGTTAATTCAAGTCCCATACTCCCAACACTACAAAGAACAATTCCAATCATCCAGATTAATATTATCTTTTTCATTCTTTTTATACACCTGTCATGCTTGCGAAATGCAGGATTGTTAATGCCAGGAAAAACATAATCATGAAGATGATTGCTATCTTCTGCAGCATTGCAGATGCTTTCTTATTCAAAGCCACGCGTATCGCCTCCAATTGAGAAGCTTGTTTCTTTCCTGGTGTAGAAAAGAAGAGCTCCTATTATTCCTATGATAAACATTATGATTGGAAGATATGTCATGAAAAAGTCTGTAAATTTCAATTCTCCTGCTGCAGCAATTAGATTGGGATTCTCTATCAGATAAGCCCATGAATTGCTTAGGATCATGGCCACGATTGTAATAAATACCAGGATAACCAGGAAGATGATCAAGTAAATTGGCTTTTCAATTGGAAGTGTTACGCTTGCAATAATATACGATATCAGCAATATTACAAAAAATATTACAAAAAGCTTATCTCCCCACAATACAAGATATCCCAATCCACTAATCTGATCCTTGACATCCTGGCTTACAGTTTCATTATCCATGTTTTGGATGCTATCATCAAATACATTCCAGGCAGTTATGCTAAGGATGCTGCATAAAGCAAATATGAATAATGCCAGCATGATCATTATAGTTTCTATTGCAAGATTCCCTTTTTTGTTTTTGAACAATTCCATCTTATTTGATTCTTTTGCAAAGCCTTTTGACTGCATCAGCATGACTAATTTTATGCTTGTCTGCAAACCTTGCTATCTTATTTTTGTCTGGAACATATGCCCGGATATGAGTTTGTTTTGCTGTTCTTTTTGCCATTGTTACCAATCCTTAAACATGAAATCTCTGAATTTATTGTATCCTACCATTATGGCCATACATAATATAATTACCAGGAGCAATACAAAATACCATCCTGTATAGAACTTTAGCATGCGTTTGCAGGATGTTTTGCTTCTAAGAGTGTAAGATAATGTATTATCATAGTCTATGCTTAAAGCGGCTGTATTGCCGTTTATTTGCACTACTTCTGCGCCTGATAATTCTTTCTGCAATACCAGGCTATTATTCTCATCGCAATTCAGGCAGCGCACACCTAAATAATTGATTCTTGTGATATATCCATAGTCAATTTCAGTGCAATAATAAGAAGTATGATTATTCAGGTAATCAATCCCTAAGCTGTTATTGAACTTATCAATGATATCTATCTTGACATTTCCATTGACAATTCCATTATAACAGAATCTATATTCAACATTTTCAGGATCCTCAACAAAGAATTTCTGCAGCAAGTATTCTCCTTCATTATCCAGCGTATAGCTGCTATTTGCAAGCTCCCTGCCACTAAAATCAGTATATTTGTTTGCGCCGCAAGTGTAATCATTGCGTATCTTCACGCCAGTATAAGCTGCAATAATCATAAAGATGGCTGTTATGACTATTGCGGTCATGAATAATGCAGCTAGAATTTTTTCATTATTATCTGTTTTTGACACTCTGTTAACAACTTAGTTATGCTCATTTATATAATTTAAAAAAAATTAAGTGATTTGCCGCGTAATCTCTTTGTTCTGTGTCAATGCTGCTGCTATGCCTGTAAGCTGTTCAGTCGTTTGCTGGTTTGTTGTGGCAACATGATTTAATACCTTGATTGATTCATCCTGCTCTTTGGCTATTGTGACAACATCATCTGTGATATCACCAACTTTAAAGAAACAATAGCCCATGCATACGCAGATTAAGAAAGACATTACAAAGGTTCCAATCAGTGTATAAGCAGCATATTTATTCATAGGATCCTGATATCTTCTAGTGTTCTCCTTGAGTCTTGAGATAGCAATCTGTTTTTCTTCAGGTTCAAGGCATTTTTCCAGGTATGCTTTATTATCTATCTTCGTGCCATCTACATATTGATATACATCTCTTTCTTGATTTTCAAGCTCTTCTTTTTTCTTTTCATCAACCTTTATCCCTTGATTTTTCAAGTAATTGTATTCGCTTAATTTGTTGAATGTTATTTCCCTGTGGGGTATTCCGTTGAGGAATATTGTTGGTCTTTTAATTGTCAAAGGGCTATCCAATGTATCAAATACAAATTGCTTATTTGCTGGATTTTCAGGATCTATTCTAACCCTTGCATATATTATATCTGCGCGCTCTCCATTAGGGCTGTATAGAATGAATGGAAACTTCTTTCCTGATTTCTTCCAAAAATATAACAGTATGCCTCCCAGCAAAACAAATATTCCCACTACCACAATTATAATTATCATCAATACATTTACCAAATTTATCGCCTCCCAGCAAGATAACTTGCTACTTTTTGAAATGGATTCTCCTTTCTTATTGGCTTGATATCTTTTGATACCGTTTCTTTGAAACTCTCGCCAAATCGTATTCTTTCCTCATTGAATAATGTTCTTGTCAAGAACAGGTCTATGATGTTGATAGCATTGCTTATTACAGCATCAATTTCATTTAAAGGTATATCCCAGTCTTTGCGCATGGCCATGAAATGCACTGTAAGATCATTGCTTATATGTCTCAGCCTGAGTCTGTATTCTTCTGGTGTTGGTAAATTTCCCTGGACCACATGGCTATTTATAAATTTCTCAAGATAGCTGATGATATCTTCAACGCCTTGCTTATTGGCTTTTGGCTTTGTATTTTTCTTGCATTTTATCCTGAATACAGTCTTAGTTACGCCATGATCACCCTTGACTTCATCTGCGACTTTATATGCATTCATTAATTGCAGTCGATATCTTTCCAGAAGTTTTTGCGGATCTGTGCGTTGTTTGAATGTATCTGCATCTGTATTTGAAGGATCATGGCCAAATGTCTCTTCCATTGGGTAATCGTCTAGAATATCTTCGTTATCATCCATCTTGTTAACAAGTAAGAATGAGGTCATTTATATAATTTAAAAAAGTTGTTAACAGGAATTAGCGCCTGGCTGTGAAACATACTGTTTTTTGTTTCTTGCTTCCCCTGGGCTTAACGTTGAATTTTACTTGCTTAGGTCTTCTGATAATCTTGGTGGCAGGAAAGCCCACAAGTTTACCATCCTTTGTTGTGAATTTGACTGTGGTGGGCTTTCTGATAACTTCCTGGTGTTTGAATTGCTTCAAGGTCTTAGGCATGTGAGTCATCTCTTTTTTCTTTTTGCAGCCTTTTTGACAACATATACTGGCTTAGCAATTGGGGCAACTCTCTTTCGTGGATTTCTTTTAAACCATTTGTTGGTTGCTCTATTCAGCATGAATTCAGTCTTATATATTCTGCCATTGAATTTATATCCATAGAATTTGTTGGAATTTGGACCGTATCTTGTTGTTAATTTTACCATGATATCATCTCCTTGTTCTTTTGATGGTCTTGCGCTTTTGTGTAGATCTCTTCTTAACAGCTCTTTTCTTCACTGCTTTCTTCTTTGCAGGCTTTAGCCTGGCTATGATGCTTCTCTGGCTCTTCAATTTTCTCAGGCCTTTGAGGCTTATTCCCCTCTTCTCTCCTTTGGTGTTGAGCCTATACTTGCTTCTTTCGACTGTGGTGCTGACTGGAAGCTTTGTTTTGCCTTTGCGCTTCCGGAATATCTTTGCCGGAGTTTTTTTTGTGAATTTCTGTGTAATTTTTTTGTTTGTTCTTATGATCTTATAACTTGCAAGCGGCGTATTCTCAACAATGAACCTTGCAAGATTATTTGCCTGGATCTTGCTTAATGCG
>JAGLZG010000253.1 GCA_023131705.1 Nanobdellota archaeon | reverse complement strand
AATGGCAGATTTTTCTCAGAAAATGTTTGCAGAAAGTGCAGCAGCAAAAATTGCAGCAGAGGGAAAAGTAACTAAAACTGAAACTCCTGCTGCAGCAGCGGTTGATGGAGATGGATCTGAGAAATCAGATGCACAAAAATTTGAGGACAAAATGTCAGCAGCACTAGATATTAAAACAGATTAATCATGGAAAACGGAAGCGCAACAAATCAGCTGAACAACAACAACATGCAGATCACTGATTATGATAATTCTATCATTTTTCTACGTGACAACAAATATGAATCAGGTACATATACCAATGATGCATATACTGATGTTCAATTATTAAAAGGAACATTGATGGGGAGAATTTCTGCAGATCAGGAGTTGTTACCATTAGTATCTGGAGCAGCAGATAATTCACAATTCCCAGTGGGGATTTTAACCAGAGATACATATGTTGAGGCAGGAGATGCTGCTACAATCAATATCTGTACAGCTGGAGAGGTGGCAGAGGAGATGCTGGTACTAGATGCTGGAGATACATTGGCAACAGTGATATCTGGCAGATCTATCAGAGATCGTATTGGATCTGATACAGTAGGAATTGTATTGGTATCAGGTACTGATTTAACAGCTGCAGATAATAGCTAAAAAAAGAACTCAAAATTTAATCAAAATGAAAAATTTAATAATTTTATTCAGTTTAGCCCTAGTCTCAGTGATGACATCATCACTGATGGGGGCAGATCTATTGGCAACATCAGCAGGGGTTTTTGCCCTGGGAGCTATTGTGCCCACAATTCCAGGAGTGGCATATTCATTGCCATTACAGGATGCTAGAAATGTATTCACAAAAATGCTTGTGGCAGTGTATAAGGAGAAAACATCTCCAACATCATTCCTGAGATCATTTTTCCCTGTGACAACTACAATGAGCAAAGAAATTGCAATTCAAGTGCAGAGAGGTACTGAATTTGTTGCAGTTGATGTTGAGCGTGGAACTAATGGGAACAGAAATACATTCAATACATCCACAGAAAAAATCTTTGTGCCTCCATTTTATTGGGAGTACTTGACAGCGAATGAGCACAGGTTGTAT
>JAGLZG010000252.1 GCA_023131705.1 Nanobdellota archaeon | reverse complement strand
TCTAAAATATTTTTAGTTAAAGTCAGCTCTGCTATTAAGGTTTTTCCAGAAGCAGTTGGTGTACAAACCAAAAGATTTTTATTTTTAAATAAACCAGCATTTACTGCCTTAACCTGGGAAGGTCTTAACTCATCAACTTCCTTAGATAAAATCTCATAAATCTTCTTAGGAACATCTTTTTTTATAGTGCTAAGTTTCATAGAAAAATAAAACACAGATTTATTTATAATTGTTTTGGATTATTTTTTCTTTTTCCCCTAACCTTTTCTATATGTTTATGTATATGATGCTCATGCCATCCTGCTTTTCTTAATATTTTTTTTATATGTTCTTCTTCATGACCCTGTTTAAGCATATGTTCTATATATCCCTCTAATCTTTCAAATTCTCTTCTAGTGCCCTGTTTAATCTTTTTAACTGTTAAGACTAAAATGATGATGACTGCCACTGCAAGAGGCATTATCAGGAATATCATATTGGCTTTTTTAGGAGGAACTTTTTTACAGTCACTAGGACAGTTTTCAATTGTTTCATTATCCTCGCATATGCTGTTATTATTGCAAACAGGAATCTCCACCTTAACTTCTTCAGGTTCTTTTTCCTCATAAGTTGTTGCAGCAGCAGGTAATTTAATCATAGGCAATATAGTTTTTTTAACTATATTCTTTAATGTAATATCAGCATTTCTGCTTTTTATGCTGTTCAGCTTAACATAAAGTTTTTCATCTGAACCAATATCTATTATTTTCTCTTCCCCGACAGCTAGTGTAAATTTGATAGGGTCTGATGTTAATACAAAATCAACCTTATCTCTGTCCACTTTGCTGATTTTTAGTGTATGTGTACCACTCCCAGCACTAAAAACAAGTTTAGTATTTCTCCTTAATCCTGTATGTATTGTTGGTGTTGTTGTTAAGGCTATGTTTGTAGCAGTAGTTGAACTGCCGCCACCTCCACCTCCTCCACCACTACTAGGAGGATCACTACTGGATGTTGTAAAATTATATATTGATGAATTTGCAGAATTACCTGCTGCATCAAATGACCCGACTTTATAAAAATAGGTAGTACTTGCTGATAATCCAGTTAAACTTATTGAATGTGATGTATTTAGTGTTGAATCATCTTTTGTGAGATTTAAATTTGAACTATTAGTGGAATAATAAACACTTGAATTAGCATTCTCATTAGTTGACCAGCTAATGGTTGCTCCGGAAGTTGTTATAGTGGTGTTTAAAACATTGCTTATTATTGGTGGGGTTACATCTTCACTTGTATTAACAATCAAACTGGCATTAGCTAAGCCCTCATTTCCCGCATAATCAAAAGCAGATACATTATAAAGGTATGATGTTGAACCGCTTAAACCACTATCATTATATCCCGTTGAAGTTGTATTAGCAATATTTGTATTGTTTCTGTAGATAATATATTTTTTGACTCCAGAACCATTATCTGCTGCAGCATTCCAGTTTAGGGATATAAATATGTCATTTGTCGATGTGTTTGTTAATCCCGAAACATTATAAGGTGCTGTTGTGTCTAAAACAATCAACCTAGTTTCGCTGGAATTACAATTACCACTATAATCACAGCTTGTTACATTATAACTATAATTTCCATCCGATAAGCCAGTTTCATTATGGCTGTAAGCAGTGGTATTATACACTCTTTCTGTCCCATTTATATTCCATGTAACATTCTTAACATATAGCTCAGACAAAGTAATATTTGAATAAATCCAAGTTTGGCTTTTATTCGTATAGTTTGCTTCTGTTCCAGAGCTGAATTCTATCTGAGGACTTAAGGTATCTAATATAATCAATCTTGTTTCAGTTGTATTGCAGTTATTGGCTTTATCACAAATTGTTACATTATAACTATAATTTCCATCACTTAATGAGGTTTTATTATAATTATAAACAGCAGTTATATTGATATATTCTGTTCCGTTTATATTCCATGTTATATTTGCAAAATTAGTTTCTGTCCATGTTACATTAATCTCAATATAAGTTTGAGATTTATTTGTATAGTTAGCTTCTGTTAGGTTATCATAATCTATTGAAGGATAGGTTGTGTCTACACTAAAAGAAACATTCTCTGCATTTATGTTTCCATAGGTATCATTTGCATACACTGTTATATTATAATCACCTTGTGTTAACCCGGTTATTGTTGTATTATCGCAGTTAGATAAAGTCTGGTTTTCATTGCTTGTGTTTGTGAACCAGCAACTGTCCAAATTTGTGTCTGTTGCAGTGTAATTCAGGTTTACTGTGGAGGGATAATTAGTGTTTTGAGGAGAAATTATACTTATGGAAGGTGCTGCTTCATCATTTATACTTGTAATTAATGAAAATTCCTGACTAGGCTGCGGAACAGATGAGCCATTAACAATAACTGTCCATACACCTGCACCAGGATTTGAAACATAAACTTGTTCAACATTATTAATAGTGTCTTTTTGAGTTTGTACAGCATTATTTGCAGGATTATCTTTATCCAAAGTCCAAGGATAGAATCTATCTCCACTTGAATTTGTAACTATTAAATCTAAATCATTTATCAACATTTTTGCTGCCCCCACAGTCCCTTTATAGTCACTCCATACAAGAGTTATTTTAAGCTCGTCTTTTCCATCTGGTAATTCAAAGGTATATGTTTTATTGTTTCCTTGGCTTGTTATATTATTTGAAAAAAATAAATCTTTAGTTGTATCATTAGTTATGTAGTCCATTGCCTTGGTGGCATTAACTAATCCCCATCCATATATGTAATCTGGACCAGTATTTCCTAAATCTTGTGCTGTATGAATTAATATACCTTTAACTAAAGCTGGAACTGGGTTTTGATTACTATTGTAATTTCTATAATGCTCATGCATCAAAGCTATAATTCCTGAAACAGCAGGTGAGGCCATTGATGTTCCTGTCATACCACCATAAGTATTACCTGTTATTGTAGACCAAATTCCACCATCTCCTCCAACTTCATCTCCGGCTGCAGTAATATCTGGTTTAATTCTCCCATCATCTGTAGGGCCTCTGCTGCTAGAAGCTGATATTCCTAATGTGTCTGAATTTAAGTTTCCTACTGTAATAACATTTTTTGCAGTTCCACCAGGACCTGAAGTTGTGTTATATCCTGCAGGACATCCATAAGCTCCAGAACCACTATTTCCTGCTGAGAAAATAACATTTATCATATCATCGAGAGGCGTACTGCTCCTTATTATGGTATCATAATAACTAGACCAAATATCATAATCTCCAAGCAAACCACAATTACCACGCCAGCTTTCAATAGCCCAACCCCAAGAGTTTTGTGAAAGTACAGATCTATTTAGTATTGAGTCATTAGTTTCAGAATATAATTCATTTTGTGAATCAGGCCATTCATATGTAATCAAAGTTGCATTAGGAGCCATTCCTCTATATGTTCCACCACTATTAGCACCACTTCCAATCATAGTTCCTGCAACATGGGTGCCATGATTCCTGTCGATATAACCAGAGTCACCTCTTTTAACTCTCCCAACGAGGTCTCCATGTGTTTGTTCAGCCCATCCTTCATCCCACTCTGCAACAACAACTCCAGAACCATTTAAATCATAAGGTGCAACCTGAACTGTATTAACACTGGCTGCAATCCTTGAACCATTATTCATAACTGTTTTTTCTTTATAAGCTGTTTCAATCCATTGAGTAGAGTCTTCATTTAGGATAGACTCAATAGAACTTTTAGGTATAGATATTATCCAGTTATTATCAATACCTGTATGGTTTATAATACCATACTTATTTATTATACCTTCTGCTGCTTCTTTTGTTACATCTTCAAAAAATAAGATATTTATATCTATAAGACAATCTTCACATTCATTTTCAATTTCACTGTTAAAGCTAGATGGTTTTTTATCTATTGCGATTATATTGTCTAAAAAATTAATACCTTTTATTTTATCTATTGATGAATCTTGCTTAACAGAAACAAACCAGGCGTTATCTGGAATATAATCAAGTAAAACTATTCCATTCTTTTTTAGTTCTTTTATTTCTTCTTTTGAAGGAATATGATCAAGTTGGATAATATAGTGTTTTGTTTGATTAATTGTTTGAATGTTTTTTATATCCAATGATTCATCTGAAATTTGTCTTGATTTTAGATATACTTTTTTGTTTGAATCTATATTTTTATTTACAGCTATTCCTAAATTAATAACAAGTAAAAAAATTATTATGAATAATATCTTTTTGTTCATTCTATCTT
Source organism: Nanobdellota archaeon (assembly GCA_023131705.1). Classification (GTDB taxonomy): domain Archaea; phylum Nanobdellota; class Nanobdellia; order Woesearchaeales; family B3-WOES; genus JAGLZG01. Next base: position 1,878 of record JAGLZG010000252.1, on the reverse strand, counting down.
AGCAACACATTTATTATTTTCACAAACACATCTTCCCTGGCCGCAATCCATTGTTCCAGGTTTGCACTCCATTGTGCACATCACTCTTTCACAATCCTGCTTAAAGTTTACATTAACGCAGGAATCCGGATGACAACAGCTTGCAGCAACGCAATCTGCATCTTTTTCACATTTTAGCTCTGCTGGAATATCATCTGCTTTATTATCTTCACAACCTATTAAAAGCAAAAGAATCGCTAATGTTAAAATAGCTATTATTATTCTCTTCATTTCAACTACCCCTTTATCTTGATTTTATTAAAAATCTTTTAGTATTCTTATCCAAATCAATAAACTCGTCACAAGCCTCTTTTAGTTTTGTTGAAGAGCTTTTTCCAAAAGCCATCCCCTCTACTCTGCATCCAACAGACTGTGCATGCTCAACCAAAGGGACATAGTCGCCATCACCGCTTACTATCACAATAACATCAAGTTTTGGAGCTAATTTAACAATATCCATTGCAATGCCAACATCCCAGTCCCCTTTTTTATGTCCTCCATAAAATACCTGTAAATCCTTTGCCCTTATATCATAACCCATTTTTTCAAGCACATCAAAAAAATTACCCTCATCCTTGACATCAGCTTTTATAACATAGGCAAAAGCCCTTATCAACTTCCTTAATGCAACTGATTCTTTAAGAATCTCCTTAAAATTAACCTTTGCATTATATAATTTTTTTGCAGAATAATATAAATTCTGGACATCAACAAAAACTCCTACTCTCTGATTTTTATGTTTTATGGTCATATAAATTCACCTCATTAAATCCTGGCTAAAGCCGCATCTTTTGCATATAATCCTGTTGTTTTCCTTGTCAAACTCCAGGCTTAAATTATGGCATTTAGGGCATCTCTTGATTACAGATGCTATTTTTTCTATTTCTATGCCCTGTTTTGGTGTTTTACCAATCTCTTTTTTAAAATTATCTGTCATCTTAAAAAAAACTTATGATTTTACTCAAAAGACCATTGCTGGCTGTTCCAACTCCGACATCTCTAACATTATCGCTGATATCATCAATCCCTAATGCAACAATATTTTTTGAGTTTGGTTTTTCATTGCCATTAATTCTTTGTTGTGCAATATTATAGGGACAGCCCCCAGGGTTATCATAACATCTCTTAATTATTTTTCTTACACCTATAATTGATTTCCCCCACGCAGCACAATTATATATTATATCCAGTTCTTCATCCATTTTATTTGCTATTTTATTTCCATCCATTCCATTTAGTTGAGTATAAGTTCTAACCTTACCAATATCAAAAGAACTGCAAAATGTTTTTTTCTTGCCATCTATTTCTTTATTACTCTCTGTTTCTTTATTGCTATTTATTTTTTCCTTGTTATTTGTTGGTTTATGGCTGTTATAATGTTCTGTTAACCTTTCTAATTCTTTATTTACTTTTGTAAGCCCATTCATCTTCCCACCTTTTTCAACTCATTGTAAGCAGAAGTTGCAGCAATACATCCTTCTCCTGCCTTTGTTACAAGCTGCCTTATATTATTAGAGCCTGTTGTTATATCACCAGCAGCATAAACGCCTTTAACATTTGTTTTCATTGCCCCATCAACAATAATATAACCTGTCTTATCTGTTTCCACTCCTAACTGTTTTGAAAGCTCTGTTTTAGGTGTAAATCCAATATCAACAAAAACACCACTTACATTTAAACTATTTCCATCATTCAAAACAACTTCATTAACAAATTTATCTCCTTTTATCTCTTTTACACCAGTACCATTCATAATTGTAACTCTTTTATCTTTTTTTATCTCCTCAACTATTGCCTCTTCTGCTATGAGCTCTTTTCCGGCATTAACAATATATAATT
>JAGLZG010000251.1 GCA_023131705.1 Nanobdellota archaeon | reverse complement strand
CCTGATGGAAAAAAGAGGGCTTATATCAGGTTTTCAGATGAAACACCGGCAATAGATATTGCAACAAACCTAGGTTTAATGTAAGGAATCAAAATGGGTAAAAACTTAATTCAGCAAAGGAGAGGGAAGGGAAGCCCAACATTCAGGGCATTAAGCAAGAAGTATTTAGGCAGGATATGCCATATAAAAAACACAACAGATGATGTTGAAGGCAGGATTATTGATATTGTCAAGTGTCCTGGACACTATGGCCCTGTTGCTATGGTAAAGTATGATAATAATGAAGAAGTCTTAATGATTGCCCCAGAAGGTGTAAGAGTTGGGGATAGTGTTGCGGCAGGAAAAAATACAGGAATGAAACCAGGAAATACTGCTGAATTAAAGGAGATTCCTGAAGGAACTTTAATATATAATATAGAGTCTATGCCAGGAGATGGTGGAAAGTTTTGCAGAACATCCGGGACATTCGGGAGAGTGAGCGCAAAATTCAATGACAGGATTTTAGTGCTTTTGCCTTCAAAAAAAGAAAGGGCTTTTATTCCAACATGCAGGGCTAATATTGGTGTAATAGCCGGCTCTGGAAGAAAGGAAAAACCTTTTTACAAGGCTGGAAAGAAATATTATGCAAGAAAGGCAAGAAACAAGTATTATCCAAGTGTATCTGCAACAAGCATGAATGCTGTGGATCATCCATTTGGAGGAAGTTCCAGCGCAAGACACAAGATGCCTTTACAATCATCAAAACATGATCCTCCTGGAAGAAAGGCCGGTAATCTGTCACCAAGAGGAGGGAAGAGGAAGAAAAGGTAAACACAATGGTAAAAAAAGAATTCAAATACAGGGGAAAAACACTGGAAGAGTTAAAGAATGCTGGTCTAAAGGAGTTTATAGATATGCTTCCTGCAAGGCAGAGAAGAAGTTTAAAGAGGGGATTTACAGAGCAGGAAAAGATTCTGCTTAGGGAGATCAGATCCAATAAGAGTGATATAAAAACACACTGCAGGGATATGGTAATACTTCCGGAGATGATTGGCAAGAATATAAGGGTTCACAATGGCAAGGAATTTGTCCGATTAATGATAGAGGACGAGATGATCGGACATCTACTTGGTGAGTTTGCCATGACAAGGAAAACAGTTTCACATAGCGCACCTGGTATTGGCTCTACAAAATCAAGTTCAAACATATCTGTTAAATAAAATGGAATTAAAAGATTATAACAAGGAAAACATGGCAAAGGTCTGTGGAAAAGCCCTGCCAATATCAACAAAGAAGACTATAGTAGTATGCGATTTCATCAGACATAAGAACCTGCAAAAAGCAAAAGAGCTGCTGGGTAATGTTGTTAAAAAAAAGATAGCTGTTCCATTTACAAGATTTAACAAAGATATGGGCCATAAAAAGGGAATGGGAGCAGGAAGATTTCCAGTAAAAACCTCAAAAGAGATGATATTGCTTTTAGAATCAGCAGAGGCAAATGCCCAGTTTAAGGGATTGAACACATCAAGTTTAGT
>JAGLZG010000250.1 GCA_023131705.1 Nanobdellota archaeon | reverse complement strand
CTATGTCCACTCCTACAAACAGTGATAAGGGGAGAATGATGTTGGTTAAAACTGGTGTATATGATTTCTTTGGAACTGACTTAGCATTAGACAGAGAGAATGATTTGGCATTTACAGAGGAATTAAAAGAACTCTTGTATAAAAGGTTAGTTTTACCAGAACTAAGTAGAATAATGAATCCTGTTGAAAACAACATAAAAAATTATGACAAAGGAGCAGGCAGGTTTAATGTCTTCCCTATTATTAATACTCTTAAAAACAAAGAGGGTGTTTCTGTAAAAGAGTTTTTAAAACAAGAGGTGGGCAATGCCACATTGGAACAAGACTTTAAAAATAGTTTCTTTTCAGACATTTTGTTTGAAGTAGAGGCACAAATGAAAAAAGAGGCTCTTGATATTCTCTCAGAAGAATCCGAATTTAATACAAATAACAAGAACAAGACAAATATTTTTAACAATAAAACCTATATTTCTAGGGAGAATTATGCAGAGGAACAAGACAGTAAAGCAGCAGTATTAGATTATGTAATAAACTCTAATATCCATAATATGAATATGATGCAGACTATTACAGGAGATTCTGCATTATACTTTAACTCTAAACTAGACCCTTTATCTTCAGACCCTGCAACACAGAAACAAATTTCTATAGATTTAGGAATTAATATGGGCAAGAGAATGGCTCTCATGATTGCACCTGGTGTAGTGTTAGCAGAGTCACAAGATGAACAATATATCCAAATTGCACTTGAAGACAATTCTATAGTAGCCCCTAATATAGAGGAAATTATAGGATGGCATTATGGTAAATCTGCACTGAAAGAAGTTAGCATGAGTGGTGGGAAGACTTACCAAACTATCTTAGATGAATATAGAAACAACAAGGCTAGTGAGGCAGAAATCAAACAATTACAATTAAGATTTAAAGCTGTAAAAGGATTCTTTGATATTGAGAACACTGATGCACAAGAGTACACAACTCTAAGGGAGCATTTAAGAGTTTTACAAGGGTATGATAAAATATCAAAGGAGAAAGCAGACCAAATTATTGAACAAGTCTATGTGCAAAAGAAACCTCTGTCTAAAGAGGAACTAGGAGTAGTATTGAGTCCAATGAAGCCTGTGGCTGCAGGAGAAGTAATAGAAAGAGACAATGAAGGTACTCCAACTATTAGGAGAGTTGTGTATATTAAATCTTCTTCTTTCCCATTAATTCCAGGACTTGTAGGAGAAAGCTCTCCTTTGTTTGGTCTTATGAATAAAATGGAAGAGATAGAGGGTAAAATGGGTAAAGGTGTTAGAGCATCTTACCAATCTGCTAATAAAGTAGGCTCACTTAAAGGTAGTAATGAAGGTGGAGTAAGTATTGACCCCTTGAAGCCTGATGACCTAGAGAGATTAGATATAGTAAATGACAACAACAAAGGAAGTTCTCCTTTACATAGTCTTTTATTAAACAGAAGAGATTTTAAAATACAACAAGAAGTTCCTTATAAGTCTGATAAAATTGGTACAGATAAAGTATCTATGGGTACTCAAATCTTTAAGTTGCTCTTTGGAGATGGTATCTCTGACATAAATGTCAAAGACTTCAATGGTAGGAAATTACAGGAAGAGTTCTTTGAGGTTTTCAGTGAAATGATTGGCATCCAAAGAGGAGAGATTATCAAAGAGTTGGGGTTAAATGAGGATTACACTCCTATAGACAAAGAAGAGTCTATGAAGAGGCTTCAAAAGTTTTTATTGGCAGAAGCACAAGAGAGAGATTTTTCTGAAAATGATATTAAATCTTTTGGATTAGTTTCTACAGGAAATGGAAAGGATAAAATCTATCACTTTAAGCAAGAATTATGGCTATCAGGAAATAGTAATAAGATAGAGGCAATGCTTAATGCCATTATTAACAATAAAATATTTAAGCAGAAACTACCAGGAAATGCTTTTGTAGTAGGCTCTAACAATGGTATTACTCTACAAACTCAAGAAGATTTTAATGATACAACAGGAATTAAAAACAGAAAAGAAGAAGCTATTAGTTATTTATATAGTGAAAGGGTAAACAAAAAAGGAAGCACAGATGTAGAAGCTGTATATACAGATAAAGATGGTACAGACCATTATTTATCTGATTTAAGCACCTTTAATAGTGAAACTAAAGAAACAGGGTATTCTTTTTCACAAGCTGAAAAATGGGTTAATGATAAATATAATCAAGAATTAAACAAATTAAAAATCAATACCTCTAAGGTAGTATATTTAGGGGACTACAAAGGAGGAGAGTTACGAGGAACTGAAGTTCTTGCTCCCTCTAAAGTGAAAATTGATGGTAAGATAGTTGACCTATTTGAAATAAGGGAAGGGAAGCACACTTATTTAATTAAGGGAGAAGATGGAAGTTTTATCTTAAACGAAGAAGTTATAGACCCTGAATTATTTGATAATTTTACATTCAGAACACCAACTTCTTCACATGGTTCAGGTTCTACTATTAAAATAGTAGGGTTCATTCCTGCTATACTAGGAGATTTAATGATTACTCCAAGTAATTTTGTGGCTCAAATGGGTCAAGATTTTGATGTAGATAAATTAACTGCATATCAATATCACCATATTAAAAATAAGGAAGGTAAAATAACTAGACTAAGAGAAGAAGATGTAGCAAATATCATTGCAGAAGCAGAAAATAGATACAAGAAAGTAAAAGAAGAATATGAGACTCTTAAAAGAACCTCAGGCAGCAGTAATAGAATAAACTCTGCTATAAATGAACTTGATATACTACTTGGTGGAGTTTTTCTTGAGGAAGAAGTTAGTCTTGAGAAAAAATTAAACAAACTGAAAGACAGAGTAGAGTCTTTACCACAACAGCTAAGATTAAAGATACTTCAGAATAGGTTTATTGAGATACATAATGAAGTCTATAAGAGTGACTTACCAGAGATACAAAAGAAAATTAACAAAGTATTGTCCATGGAAGTTGCAGAGAAACAAGCAGAAGGTATTAGTAAGCTTTCTTCTTTTGAACAATCTTCTGTAAATTTATTGTCTCCAACTTACCAAATGAATAAGATGATTTCTGGTTCTACTGGCTCAAGTTCTATTGCTATTTATGCAAAAGCTGTTACATTTAACTCTTTAGCACAACAAATGGAGAAAAAAATGTTCCTTACAACTCAAGAAGGTGGCAGAAGAATAATAACTATTGGAAATTTAAAAAGTGATGGACAGTTTGGGAGAACAAAAAATATCACTAGGATAATAAAGGGAAAAGCAGTAAACCCTATAGAGCAAGAATTAAGTAGAGATATTTCAGAATCTTTAGATGAGAGAGTTAATACAGGTACAGACAATGAAAAGGCACAAGTACTTGGTAGAGTAGGAATTACTCATACTAAAAATATTGCTGTAGATAGTTTATTAGCAGCATTAGGACTAGACCTAGAAGTAACTCAATACAAAGATGAAAAAGAGTATCTTGAAAATGGCGGGGAAAATAATCCTTTTAATGACCAGAAAATCATTAATGGGGAGGTTGTATATTATATTGAACACTCTATACCTTACTTATTACATTCCCAACCTATTATTAAAGAGTTCTTTAAAAGGTTAAAAAACAGTAACTCAAATATAGGGGAGTTTACTAAAAATGCAGAAGAAAAAATAAAAGGAAAACTTTTAATGGGGTATGTACCTGGTATAAAAGTAGAAAACTCTGATTTAACAGGGGAGAATTTAAAAGAAGCATTATCAGAAAGTATAAGTACAGATTTTCAGAAACAAGTCCTTACTCTTTATACAGGATTAATGGAAGATGCTGCAAATTACAAAGACTTAAATGAGATAGTAGATTTATCTAATTTAGGGAAGTCTATGTGGGAGGCAAAAGATAAAATAGAGAAGTTTAGGTTATTTATAAAAGGAGAGTCTGACGTAAATAAAAACTTTTCTGGTGCAACAAGGTTATTAGGGACTCACAACAGAGAAGGAAGAGGTCTATATTTAGGGGAAGGAGATTACTTTGAGCCAACTACTAATCAAGGTGTTATGGTTGGAACAGCCCTTTCTTTGGCAAGAAATGCATTCTTTGATTATTACCCATATTATAACCACTATATCACCACTAAAGTAAAGAGAATAACAGATTCTATTAATACTGGTAAGGTTAAGGTTGCAGACCAAGAATTTATTTTCCAAGAGGCTAAGAAGTTCCTTACTTCCTCTAATAAAAATGGTGTTTATCAGGGGGACACAAAACAGGAAAGAGATACTTTATTTATGGACAAGGAAGATAACACTTCTTTAAGTACTTATATAAATGGAATACTCTCAAGTAAAGAGGAAACAGAAGGTGTTATTTTAATTAAAAATAACCCACTACTGTCTAGCATGGCTTATACTAAGGGTATAAATGGAGAGCCTAGTTTGATTAAATTTGACAATAATAATAGAGGGGATACTTTAGAAGAGGACTACCATATTGCTATGAAAGAACTACTTAGTAGTGAAGGGCAGTTGCCTGACCTTAATGGGAAACCTTTTACAACTAGGATGTTAGCTCAAGCTTTAGTTGAATACTCTTATCTTTCAGGAGGTATAATTAGTCAAGCAATAGAGTTTCACAAATATATTCCAATTGAATACTATGACCAGGTAAGTGTTCCTGTGACAAATAGTAATGGGAAAGTGGTAGAGGCTTCTATTACTAGATTACTACAACAATATAATCCTAGTGTGTCAAGTTGGTCAATGAATGGGAAACTTGAAGGTTTTATTACTCAATTTTTTCAAAATAATCCAAGATTTGGAAGAAGGCTTGAGAAAAAAGAGTATGTAAAAGAAGGTGGAGGTCTTGCTTTAACAGACCCTGACAGAATAGAAGTACCAGAGTTTGTTTCTATACCTGTTAGTACAAAGAAAAAGGGGAAGAGAAACAAATGGCAACTTTTTCAAAATGTTGTAGGGACATCTACTTACACAGAGTTAGAGGTAGTAGGTACATTTGGAATGAGTGAATACATTCAAGGTGTTGATAAAGTAGAATCTGTAATGGAGGGGGATTCTCCAGAGGCTACTGTTTCTGTGCAAGGACAAGTGGTAGAAAAGCCAGTAGAAAAAACTCCTTTTGTTGTGAAGACAGGAGACAGTGTTACAGACCTTTTAAAGAAAGTAGAAAATGACAGTCAAGCAATTAATCCTGCTATGTCAGAGGTTGCCAATACTTTGTTAAGGTTATTCGGAGACAAGGCAATGGAGACTCAGGTTGAAGTGGATAATACTATGACTCCACAAGGGGCTTATGGAGGCAAAGTTATTAAAATAAATAGTGAAAAAGAGGACAAGGCACAGACTTTTGTACATGAGTTTGTACACTCTGTTACTGTTGACTTTTTAACACCTTACTTAGACATTAATGGGCAAATTATAAAAGATGAGAACTTACCAGAAGAAGTTAGAGAATTAAATGAGGTTTTTGAAGAAACAAGAAAAGAGATAAGAAGTAAATACAAAAAGGAGTTTGATGTTTTTGAGGACAGGTATAACAAATATGTGGCAGGGGATAAAACTATTACCTTTAGTCCAAGAGAAACATCACTGTTTTACCCAACTATAAATATTAAAGAGTATTTAGCAGTAAGTTTATCTAATAATGACATATTTTTGGGGGAGACTTCTAAAATAAAATATAAGGGGACTTCTTTGACTATCTCTAAAAAGTTTGAGAAAGTTATGCAAAGACTCTTTAATTTAATTGCAGGAGTGGACAACAATTTAGCCTCAGAAATTGTAAAAATGAATTTACAATTCCTAGAAAAAAGAGCTAATCAAGATTATAAAAAACTAGATTTGAGTTCTAGTAAAGCTGACACAGACTGGGCAGTATATCAAACTATGTTAAGTGACCCATTTTTAGATACTCCCCCTGACATAGGGGAAACAGAACTAGGTAATCCTGAAAATGATACTCCTACTTCTGAATCAACAGACCTAATGCCCCCTGCTACTATAGAGTACACTGAGAGTAGGGTTGACCAAATTATGTTATCAAACAATATTAAACCTTGTAAAAGATGAGTTGTAGACCAGTAATAGAAGAAAGAATGTTTAAGTTGGCATCTGAAATTGCAACAGAAGGAGTTAAACACATTCAAAAAGAAGGCAAAGTATTTTACCCTATAAACCCAAAAGGAGGTATAAATACTATCAAAGATGCTTATAACTTAGCAAAAGAAAGGGCTACAGCAATAAATAAAGAATTTAATGCAGGAAAATACGGAAGAAGTGCCATTATTGATAATGGGTATAACAATGGAGTTGCCATAGAAATTGATATAAAAGAGGCTATTGTAGATAAGTTTACTCTTATTAATGACAAAGTTGCTGAAGTAAAGCAAGCTATGGAAATTCAGAAAGAAGATGCAAAAAGAGAAGGTTTGCAATACCATGATAGGTATAAATTTGATGAGATGCTTAGTGTACATTCTAGTAATGTTACTGACATGCCTGATGGATATAATTTTGGTGCATTTTTAGATGAAAAAATAAAAGTATTAAAGTACTTGACACACAGAAGAAAGGTACTATCTAACATGAGTAACAAGACAGAGGCAGACAGGAGACAAATCCATTATCTAAGAGAGAGGGGAATAAAAGATAAAAAAGACATTAGTAACATAGAAAAATTATTGGCTAAGGATGTCTCTTTATTACAAGAAGGGGAGACTATCCTGGGCAATGTTATGAGATATTTCCACAATGACCTTAATACAATAAATGAAATTCTAAAAAACCCCACTATTGAGAATTTAGCTCTTGCAGGAAAGTATATAGAAAACATACAAAATGGTGTTACAAAAACCTTATCAGAGAAAGGCTCTTTTTTAGAAAAGGAGTTTAAAAAAATGCCAGAAGGGTTCAAAGAGATGTTTGAGAAGTTGAAAATACATTTTAATGATGTTTCAGATAATCTTAAAATTGAGACAGAGAGACAAAGTGCTAAAATGTTATATGAGGCAAGAGAGAAAGAGGAAGGAGAACCTTCTTTGGATGAAGAGGCTCAAATTAAGGAACTAAGAGACATGTTGGCGAGTGCAGAAGGTAAAGACTTGGGGTCTATTTCTTCTCACTTTGATGCAAGTTTTCAATTTCTTCCTGTAGATGGGGATGGGAAAACAGCTCCCACAGTTCAAATATTAGTTAGAAAGATTACTGATGATGCTTTTGCAGTAAAGGAAACTATTGCAATACAAGATGAACTATTAAGGTTAAAACCAAAGTTAGAAAAAGAAAAACTACTCCCCCCATTAAAAAGTATGTGGAACATGCTTGGTCCTATTATGACTAAGTATGACTATAGTATTTTTAAAAGGGTGACTGAAAATGGAAACTCTAGGCTTGTTAGTAAATACTCTTCCTCTTGGGAAGCAATATTAACTGGGACTAAAAGGGTTTTATCAGAAATTAGAAATGACACTTTTAAAGACAACAAGAATGAAACTGACAGATTAGCCATAGATAATAAAAGGAAAGGTCTCTTTGACAAGTTGGAGAGAGAAAAGGTTACTTTTATTGATGCCACTAGGATAGAGGAGTTTGCAAGTGACCCAGAAATAGTAAATTCAATATTAAGAATAGAGAGCATATTGGGTATAACTAATAATGAATTACTTTCTTCCTTTACAACAGAAGAGACTGGAGAGTATAAAAAGACTATTATTGATACTCTCATGGTTGGTGGAAGAAGAGAATCTGCTGAAGCAGAGTATGATAAAATAGTAGAGGAGCAGAAAGAAAAATTTTATAATTTTGAACTTGAACTTGATAGCCAATTGGCTTACTATTTAGATTATAATAAAGTAAACAACATAACAGAGTTACCACAAAGTGCCCTAGACCAAATTCAAAACTTTTACTTTTTAAATTCACCTTTGTCTTTTCAAGAGACCTACCAAACAAACAACAATACCTTAGTCCCACAAACAGTAAATCAAGCAACAGAGTATCATCAACATACACTAAACTATGTCTCTTTTTTACCTACAAAAGATTCTGCATTTGACCAAGATTTTGTATCTCAAATAGAGAGTAATGACACTATTTATAGAACATGGGAATTGTTCTCGGAAGCCCTAAAGTTTGTAAATGAGAATAGAAAAGGGGCTAGAGGAAGAGTGGGACATATTGATTCAATGATAGATGTTTCCAAGACTCACAGTCTGGAGCTAGCTTCTAATGCTTCACACTTTGTCAAAGGTTGGCAAAAAGCAGTTAGGGTTTTAGATGCTACTATAAAAGCTATTGGTCTTAATGCTACTTCAGCAGGTTCTGCAGAACTAAAAGGTACTATTAAAAGTATAGATGAAGCAGTAAGAGAGGTGGCAAGACCCTTATATAGTAGATTTAAGGCTATGAAAATACCCCTTAATTATATTATAAAACCAGGAGAACCTATCCCTGACTCTGTAAAGGCTGTTTTAAAAGATAATATTAGGCTAACCCCTGTAACAAGGGACACAACCTTGAAGCAATATATAGAAAACTCCATAAGAGAGGACATATATAAGTCTCAAGACAATGATATGATTGACTCTATTGTTTCTCAATTAGCAGTAGTTCAACTTTTTAAGTCTAAAAAAGAAGTTGAGACAAAATTAAATTTCTTCTTAAACCTAGTTAGAAATGCTGTAAAAGCAGAAGACATAAGTGAGAAAAATAAAATTGTAATCTTAATAGAGTCTTTTATAAATACTCATTTATACGGTAAACGAGAAAGGGGAAATACAAGAGTTGGAAGATTGAGAATAGGAGTTTCTTACAGTAGT
>JAGLZG010000025.1 GCA_023131705.1 Nanobdellota archaeon | reverse complement strand
AATTTTTATCATTTTACCTATGATGTAAGATACCCTGTGGAAGTAAGCATAAGGGATGACAGCGCATTTAACAACAATGGTTTTGTTTTCAATTATATCATGCCTGTCTTAATAAGCCATAACCAGGGCAACAGGGTTGATTTTGGAACAAGTGTATTCCAGAGCTTTGCAGAGCTGGAACCAAACTGCGGGGAACTGGGAGAAGAGGTTTATGACATAAGGGCTATTGGAACAGAGTATGGATATACAGGCCTTGACCTGGATAATGTGGATATAACATATGACTGCATAAAATACAGGTGTTATCTGGGAAAAACAAAATCAGATGGAGGGGTGTACAGGCTGATAACAAGGCTGCCTACTTTCTGCAGCAATGGATTTATTGTTGCTGAAAAAGAAGGCTATCTAGAATCAAAAACACAGGTGTTAGACAGCCCTGATATTGATGTTGAGATGAAAAAGCTGAAAACATTTAATTTTGATGTTGTAAAAAAGAAGTACAGCTATGGCACTCCAATAGGCGAATACCATGGATTATCTAATATCTCTTCTGCTATTATAATTTTGCAAAGCCTGGATGATAAAAGCTTTATACAATACAAAAAATACCCTTTTGATGAAACAACAGCAGATGATGACAGGACAATCAATCTGATTGATGAAGACAGCAGCTATAATTTAGATATATTATTATATGATGAAAAAAAGAATCTGTTTATTGGAGGTTATAAAGGGGAATGGAGTGTTCGTTATGATGAAATGGCAGGAAATAATATATTCTTCCATGTCATGGAGTATTTGCCAAAGCCCCTCAAGCACGGAGGGGAAAAAGAGCTGGAATTAATAAACTTTTTAGAAGAGAATATGGATTATAAGCAGGATCTCAGGCCAGAAATAATATGAACACCAAAGAAGAGATATGGAAACTTATAGCGCTCTTTTGCATTGAGCTAATTGTATTTTTGCCTTTCTATGTTGCAGATGTTTATGCTGATTCAACTGCAAATGGAACAACCAAAGAGCTTGTTATAAACCTGGATGTTCCTTCTCTCTTTAACAAGGACATTGTTCCTGTTTCCGGAACAGTCACACCCAACACAAAAGTAAAATTCTATGTCAATGAAAATTACAGGGGAATTATAAGCATGAACAAGACATCCTCCGGCAATATCAGCTTTAATGTTCCTGGATTTTCTTCTGGCAACAACACGCTAAAGACAGTTATTCTGGATTCTTTTGGAAAAACAAAAGAAAAAAGCTATCATGTTTTCATTGACATGGCAAAGCCGGTTGTTGAGCTAAGCGAAATTCCCGCTGTTTATTCTTCTGGATCACTAACAATAACAGGAAGCACAAATGAACCTGTTAAGATAGATTTTTATCTGACAGGCATATCTGAAAAAGACGCAGCTCCGCCTGGAAAGGTTACATCACTGCATTCTGATGAAATAGAAAAAAACAGTGTTGAAATTGCATGGGTTGATGTTGATGATTCTGACTTTGATTTTTATATCATCTACAGGGATGGCATTCCAATCGGAACAACTGTAGCAAGCCCTTATGATGATGATTATTTAGTCAGCTCTGGAAAGACCTATAAATACGAAGTGGCTGCTATTGACACAAGCTGCAATATAGGGGAAAAGGTTTCTATAACAATAACAACAGAGCCTAACGGCACTCTTTATAATGAGACACCTGAAGCAGAGGATATTGAGTGCATTGTAGAAAGTAAACAGCCCCAGCTGACAATTGATTATGAAGACAGCTATCCTGGTTTTGAGGCAGACATCAGTTTAGATGAGGGTGACAATGAAATATATATTGAGGCAACAGACATGGCTGGAAACTCTGTCTCATTTAAAAAGTATGTTTTGTATGATTCTGAACCTCCTGAATTTGAGCATACAAATATAGATGACGTATCCCCTTCCTATAAAAGTGATGTTACTATCAGGGGAAAGGTCAGTGAAAAAGCAACTGTGTATGCTTATGTCAATGATAAGCTTGATAACTCTGCTGAAACAGATGATAATGGAAACTTTAGCATAAAAGTAAGGCTAAAAAGAATTGCTAATTATAGTTCTGAAAGGGGGAGGGGAGCAGCAAGAGTCAGCGCTGAACTAGGAGAGGGATGGAGCAATAAAATAGTATTGGTTGCTGTTGACAGGGCTGGTTTAAATGCAACAGAAGAAAACTATATTGATTATCTGATATGCGGTTATGGCGGAGACTGGAATATTGAAGTAGGAACCATAACACCCAACCTGCTTATACCCAGGATGATCCTGGAAGGTTTTGCAAAGTTTGCTTTTGATATAAGATTAAAATGGCAGGGTCCTGGTGAAAAAGCCAATGTAAATAATATAAGATTAAGAAAAAGGCCTCTAAGCGCAGAGGAATCAAAAGAATATGATATAGAATGGATTTCAGGGATTGATGAGGAAGTAAGCTATGACGGCAAATCAGCTTATTTTGTTGTTAATTTAAGGGTTCCAACACCTTCTGGAGAAACATCCTTGGAACAGGAAAATAATATAAGTGAACACAGGTTGGGAGAGTGTTCCCTTGGTGTGGAGTATGGCTGTGCCAAGTTCCCTTTTATGATTGAGGTAGATTATAGTTATGAAGATCCTTATGCCTCTAAAACTGATTATCCTGCAAGGTCTGGCAGCAGAAAAAGGGTAGAAACAGAAATTAGCGAAACACAGAGACAGTGCGTGGAATTCAGCATAGCCATTGATAAAAGATTTCCTTCTGACAAAATACCCAAGTCATTCTTAAAAGACTCTATAGCTATTCTGAATGATACTATCAACTTAATAAATGAGCTGCTTGAGCCAATAGATAAAGCAAAGAAATGGGTTTTTATTGCATGTATGGGGTCATGGGCTGTTTACTTTGTAAAGAGGGCTTCTGAATGGGGAAGTTGCATAGGGGTTAATCCTTCTGCCTGTGATCCTGAAGATAGCTCTAAGCAGGACGAAGAGAAAGAAAGCAGCAATACAAAAGGAAAAAGATGCAAAAGATGTTTAAAAGCAAGAGCTGATACAATTAACTTTTTTCAAACATCACAGTGGTTATGTGACCGAATAATGTGCCCCAGTGTCCCGACTATCCAGAAATATATAAGGGATGCAAATTACAGGTATAATGAAAAAATAGAACCAGGAGGAGCAGCATCACACTGTTATGGTCAGAGTAGCAATTTAACTAAAATTAATTATCACATAACAAGAAATTCTGATGTTTATAAAAAATGCACCCAACCAAATGTTGATGGAGATATAAATGCTGAAGGAGAAGCATATTCAAGAGCAGAGGTAAGGCCTAACTATAAACCTAAAGTTGCTTCAGATGCAACAAAATGGGGCGCTCCTTTACCCGGAACAGGCATAGGTATAACAAAAGATGATTTAATCAGTGGTGATACAAACCTTGATTGCTGTGAAGCAGAGTATGTAAGAGAGTATGGAAGCGCCTGTTTGGGGATGAATGAGTTAAAAGAATCATTCTGCATACAGTATCCAACAAAAGATGCTATAATTGCAGCAAATATGCAGGGAAAATGCGGGGGTTTAGGCAGCGCAACAAGATTGTGGAGGGGAATCTGCACAAGCAAGAATGAAGGGGAAATAATTATACAGGATACACCCAGCGGATTAACAAAACCTAATTATTATGTTATTATTGACAAAGAGAAAGTCTATCTTGGAGACTCTGAAACAAAAGTTGAAAGGAATCCAAAAACAGGCTTAATAAAAAGAAGGGATGAGTTTATAACAGAAACATACAGGCTTGGCCCACCTATATTTACTGTAGAAGACTGCAAGGACGAAAATGAGAATTATATGAGCTATGGAAAATCTGATGTTTCAAAAAGTGTTTTAAACACTCCTTTAAGATATACAGACAAGGATACTGGGCTTTCCTGGATTTATGATTATGGTGATGATCAATGGAAAACTGGCGGATCAACAATGACTGAGGATGATTTTGAAAAAGACAATAAAAATCCTGATGCTGATGGGACTAAGTATAAAGGACTAATATGGAAATTAAAAGGAGAAGAAGGCAGTCAATATTGGGAAAGTGATCCAAAGGCATTGAAAAAGGATGAGTTTTCAAAGGAATTTAGCAGAGTACCAACACCAGCTAAAAAAAGAACAGCAGCAAACTATATTCCAAAATCAGTCTGGGATATTGTATGCAAGGAAGCAAATGAGTATGTTGTTGACCCTACATCCGGCTTAGTGACAAGCTTCCAGTGCGTCTGCTTAACAGCTATGAGTGAGTATCTGCACCATTATAAGATTGTATTGGTCATGATAAGGAACTGCTTCCAGACAATACTTGAGACAGGAGATGGCTCTGCCGGCGTGTGCAAGCAGGTTTTAACTGTTTATTTATGTGATTTAATATATTATGCAATAAAATGCATAATAGAAAAAGTTGGAAAAGGTCCTGGAAGGCATGCTGAGGTTGGAAAAGGAATCCCCGGATTAATGGCTTATATGTCGGGCAGCGGCGCAGCAACACAAAATAAAATAAGGGGGAGGTATGGGGCATCTAATATTTATAAAACAATGTTTGTTGAGAAAAAACTAATGCACTCTATGTGCCTGTTTGCATTTACAGGAGACTGGGGTCTTGACCTTGATGCTATAATTGATTCAGAAATAGAGGTTCCTATTGAAACAACATGCGTTGTTACAGGAACAAGGAGGTTCATAACAAAAGATCCTGTCAATTATGGCCGCGCAGAATTCCTTTATGATATTGGCGTATTTATAGTTTCAGGAGCAGATGACCTGAGATACAGGGTTGAATTGGTCTGCTCAGGCTCTAACCAATGCCTTGAGTCAGAAGGATTTGAGGGTGGAAGATGCGACTGCTTATTATATCATGGAGGAGAGCAGGTAAGGGGAATTAATGTAGGGCCTGGAAGACTAAACCAGGGAGACAGTGTTGATGAGGAAGTGTTTAAGCAGTTTAAACCAGCATATAGGTATGATAAAGTAAGGGTTATGATTGAGTATAAAGATAATAAAGGAGAGCATGTGTCAAAAGTATGCGGTGAGACAAATATTGGAAGAATAGGAGGAGAGCCGCCTCTTGACTGTAAATTTGATATGATGGAACTGGAGTTTAGCTGCTCATACCAGTGGGGAGAGCATGGCTATGCAAGGTTTATTAATCTGAAAGAAAAGGAAAAAATACTTTGTGTTGGAGATTATCTGGAATTAGAAGGCCAGATAGAAAAGAAAAGCGCAAGAAGCGAGAAAGAAGAAAGAATGTATGTTTATTACAAGCTAAGTTATGGCGGAGGAAGCTTTGAAGATGATATGAAGCTGCAAAATGATGGGATACATTATATTGAAAATGATGATATTCCATTTGGCCCTTTTGTTGGAATGAGAATAACAGACAG
>JAGLZG010000249.1 GCA_023131705.1 Nanobdellota archaeon | reverse complement strand
CTGTTCTCAGCCTTTTTATCATGGTTAAGGCTTCTGATTTAGCTGTTTATGGCGTTTCAAGATATGCCCATAATTTAGGTTTAAGTGATTATATTATAGGATTTATTGTTGTTGCAATTGCTTCGTCTATGCCAGAGCTTGTCTCTTCTATTACAGGCTCTATGTATAATCAGGGAGGGATTATTTTAGGGACTATATTTGGCTCTAATTTAGCTGGGTTAGCCTTAGTGCTGGGTGTTTCTGCTATATTCGGAAGAAAGATAAAGATGGAATCAAAGGTTTTAGAAACAACAACATTTTTAGTTTGGGTGTTGGTAATGCTGCCTTTTGTTTTTTTAATAGATGGAAAATTATCAAGGTTGGATGGTATTTTTCTTGTTGCTGCTTTTGTTTTTTATATCTCTATATTATGGCAAAAGGAAGGGAAGCTTGGAAAGATAAAAAAGGATGTGGAGCTTAAAAAATTATGGAAGGACGGGTTGATATTTTCCGGATGCCTGGTTGCTATTTTATTATCAGCAAGGTGGCTTGTTTTTTCTTCTGTTATCATAGCAAAGTCACTGAATATAAGGCCTTATATTATAGCGCTGACAGTTATAGCAATAGGCTCTACTATGCCTGACTTAATGGTAAGCATAAGATCAATTATAAGACATCATCAAAGCATTGGCTATGGAAATGCGATTGGCTCTATGCTGATAAAATGCCTTTTGTTTTTAGGGGTTATTGCTATAATAAAGCCAATAAAATTCCCAATCAGCATCTTGATGAATATAATGATATTCAGGACTATTATCATAACAATGGTACTATGGTGGGCAACAAAGAAAATGATGAACTGGAAGCAGGGTCTTGCTTTATTAGGATTGTATACTGCATTTTTGTTTGTTGAACTGGTTTTACGTTAGGTTTAAAACAAAAGTGAATAAAAATATAAGAATGCCAAAAATAGCTTGATAATACAGATTATATAAATTAAATAGTAATATTAAATTATTGTTAAGTTCAATAATCTTTAGAAACAGAGATTTTCTTAATTTCCTCTAAATTAACAAAATCATCAAAATGAATTACATTTATATCGTACGAACTTTTTAGCAAATCTTTATGCCTTAAGAAATCATTATTTTCTGTAATAAAAAAGTTTCTTCCATAAACTAAGTGAGTGCTTAGATGAATACAATCTCTTAAAGATCTTCTCTGGTTGTCTTCTCTCATTTGATCAAAATCTTTGAATAAAATCTTCTTAAATTCATCAACATAAGAGTCCTCTTTGCTTCCCCATTTTCCATGTCCCCATCTAAAATGCCCCCAAAGACCAACTCCATTGTCCTCGGTTAATTCTGATGATTTTTTTAATCTATGAAGAGTTTTATCTGATCCAACAAGAGCATGACTTAAACGAGAATGACCTAATGTAAAAGCACCTTTATCTTCTTTTAATTCAGAAGACTTAGCTATTCTTTCATTATTCTTAGCATTAGGATTTCCATAAATAATCTCTAAATCTAATGTATCAGTTTTAAAAAGTTCTATTTTCTTTTCTCTATGTAATTTCCAAATCAAATCAAGAGATGGATGCTCTTTAAGATTTACACAATTAACATCAATGGTTGCTGTAATCATAAATAAAAGAAAAATAAAGCAATATATTAATACTTTTCGTTTCTAAAAATTACTCCTCCACTTTTGCTTCGCAAAATGCTCGGTTCCTCCCACTCCACTTCGTTCGTAGTCGGACGAACTTAACAGCAACTATACGGTTCGGCTCCAGTCGCCACTACGTAACTCCTTACGCCTCTCCCAAATCTCAAACCAAATTTATAATTCTGTGAAAATAAATTTACCCTTACCTGCACGAGCTGTGGGTTGCCTCATCTCAGTTGCCACCCTTTTGAGACTTCGCATAGTTGCGATGTTATGTGCAATTTGAAAACCTGCCTAAAGCAAAAGCTTTTTAACATATAATCATTTATCATTAATTATGCAAAGAATAAATCATAATAATTGGATTAAAGGAAAAAGCTATCAAAAAAGAATCCTAATTGGAGATTTAAAAAAGAAAATCAATCTTATTGAGGATGTCATCATAATTCCAAAAGGAGAAATTCCTTGCCACAGCCATGAGTTTACTGATGAAATCTTTTACATAACAGAAAATTCTGCAATTATGATAGTCAATAATGAAGAATTTGAAGTTAAGCCAGGAGACATGATTTATGTAGATAAAAACGAAAGTCATGGCTTCAGAAATGAAAGTGATAAGGAGTTTAAAATGATTATGTTTAAGATTAATTTTCAAAAAGGAGATTCTTATTTGAAGTAATGGCAGGTTTTCAAACTGTCCCTTCGGTCGTTCGCCTTGTAGGCTTACCACATAACACGGATTCCTACATGTTGGTAGGTTTGTTAATATTGTTGCTCTTATTTTTCCATTAGGTTTATAAAATACTAAATACATCCTCTTTTTATGGATTATTTTAGAGAAGTAATTGAAAGGATAAAGAAGGATAAGCCCAATAAAAACAGATTAACAAGGATAAAGAAAGAACTTAGCACAAAATATAAGTTAGGTTATATTCCTACTGATGTTGAGATACTGCTGAATACTGGATCAAAAGAGCTGGACAAGATTAAGAAATACCTTGTAAGCAAGCCAACAAGGTCAATAAGCGGGGTTGCTGTTTGCGCAATTATGACTAAGCCTATTAAATGCCCCCATGGCAAATGTTTGATGTGTCCTGGCGGTGTTGAAAGTGTTTTTGGCTCAGTGCCCCAGAGCTATACCGGGAAAGAGCCTGCAACAAGGAGAGCTATAAGAAACGGATATGACCCTTATCTCCAGGTTATGAACAGGTTAGAGCAGTATGTTGTCCAGGGGCATATCCCAGACAAGGTTGAGCTTATTATCATGGGCGGGACTTTTCCATCTTTTCCAAAAAAATACCAGGATGATTTTATCAAATATGCGTTTAAGGCAATGAATGATTTTTCAAAGTTGTTTTTTGTTAAAAGGAAGTTTGATATTATCTATTTCAAGAAATTCTTTGGTCTGCCAGGAGATATTAACAGCAAAGAGAGGCAGAAAAGGATTTTTTCTAAATTACGAAGATTAAAGAAAAAAACAAGCTTAAAGAAAGAGCAATTGAAAAATGAAAAGTCAAATATAAGATGTGTTGGACTGACAATTGAGACAAGGCCTGACTATGGCAGATTAAAACAGGGAAATGAAATGCTGGATTTGGGATGCACAAGAGTTGAGCTGGGTGTCCAGACAATATTTGATGATGTTTTAAAGAAAATAGAAAGAGGCCATAGTGTCTGGGATTCGGTTGAGTCAATAAGGATTTTAAAAGACCTTGGCTTTAAGCTGAATTTTCATATTATGCTGGGGCTGCCTGGCTCTAATGAGAAAAGAGATTCATTTATGCTAAAGAATTTATTTAGAAATGAATATTTTCAGCCGGATATGCTAAAGTTGTATCCCTGTATGGTTGTTAAGGGAACAAAGCTGTATAGATTATGGAAAAATAAAAAATATAAGGCTTTGACAACAAAAAAGGCTGTTGAGATTATTGCGGATTTTAAAAAATCAGTTCCAAAGTATGTAAGGATAATGAGGGTGCAAAGGGATATACCAACATTTATGACAGAAGCCGGTGTTGACAGGACTAACCTAAGGCAGTATGTTGAGGAATTGACGAAAAAGAGAAAGATTAATTGCAGGTGCATAAGGTGCAGGGAGATTGGGAGGTATAAAGGAGAGGTAAATAAAAAAGATATCAAGTTAAAAACTATCCATTACAGGGCTTCGAAAGGCAATGAATTTTTTATTTCTGCTGAATATAAAGGATATATACTTGGTTTTTGCAGATTAAGGTTTCCTTCAGAGTTTTTGAGAAAAGAGATAACTGAGGATTCTGCCTTGATAAGAGAGCTGCATGTCTATGGACAGGCTGTTCAGATTGGAAAAAAAGGGGCAATACAGCATAAAGGCATTGGGAAGGGATTATTAAGAGAAGCAGAAGA
>JAGLZG010000248.1 GCA_023131705.1 Nanobdellota archaeon | reverse complement strand
ATGGACAAGATGATTGTTGATAGTATGGGGGAGGTTACTATTACAAATGATGGAGTTACAATTCTTGAAGAGATGCAGATAGAGCATCCTTCTGCAAAGATGATTGTGGAAATATCTAAAACGCAGGAGGATGAGGTGGGAGATGGAACAACAACAGCAGTTGTTTTGGCAGGCGAGTTGTTAAAAAATGCAGAGGCGCTGCTTGATAAGGAAGTGCATCCCACTGTCCTGGCAAAAGGCTACAGGTTAGCAGAGGCAAAAGCCCAGGAAATTCTTGACAATATGGCTGAAAACATTGATGAGAAAGATGAAGCTAATTTAAGGAAAATAGCAATAACTGCCATGACAGGGAAAGGCGCAGAGAATGCAAAGGAAAAACTTGCAGAGATAAGTGTCAGGGCTGTTAAATCTGTGATTGAGGAAGGTAATGTTGATAAAGAAAATATTAAACTGGAGAAAAAGGTAGGGGCAAGTGTTTATGACAGCGAGCTTATTGACGGTATTGTTTTAGACAAGGAGAGAGTTCATTCCGGAATGCCAAAACAGGTTAATAATGCAAAGATTGCCCTGATTGATTCTGCTCTCGAAATAAAAAGTACTGAGATAGACGCTAAGATACAGATAACAAGCCCTGAGCAGATGCAGGATTTTCTTGGCCAGGAAGAAAACATGCTTAAAAGTATGGTTGAGAAAATAGGAAAATCAGGAGCAAGTGTTGTTTTTTGCCAGAAAGGCATTGATGATATTGCACAGCATTTCTTAGCTAAAAAAGGCATTTATGCTACAAGAAGGGTTAAGGAATCTGACATGAAAGCTTTGGCAAGAGCAACAGGAGCAAAGATAGTTACTAACCTTGATGATTTATCTGTTAATGATTTAGGTAATGCAGGAGTAGTTGAAGAAGTAAGGGTTGGAGATGAGGATATGACTTATGTTAAGGATTGCAAAAATCCAA
Organism: Nanobdellota archaeon; assembly: GCA_023131705.1. Taxonomy (GTDB): domain Archaea; phylum Nanobdellota; class Nanobdellia; order Woesearchaeales; family B3-WOES; genus JAGLZG01. Next base: position 753 of record JAGLZG010000248.1, on the reverse strand, counting down.
AATCTATTACAATACTAGTCAGGGGGGGAACAGAGCATGTTGTTGATGAGGTTAAAAGAGCTATGGAAGATGCAATTGGAGATGTTATCTCTGCTTTAAAGGTTGGAAAGGTTGTTGGAGGAGCAGGATCTCCTGAGATGGAGCTTGCAAAAGAGCTGAGGAAGTATGCTGATTCATTATCCGGAAGAGAGCAGTTAGCTGTTCAGGCTTTTGCAGATTCTGTTGAGGTAATTCCAAGAACACTTGCAGAAAATGCAGGCATAGATCCAATTGATATCTTAACTGAATTAAAAGCAGCTCATGATAAAGGGGAGAAATGGGCTGGAATTGATGTTTTTACAGGCAAGGTTGTTGATGCCTGGAAGGAAGGCGTAATAGAGCCTCTGAAGATAAAGACACAGGCAATAAGTTCAGCAGCAGAAGTAGCTGTTATGATACTAAGGATAGATGATGTTATTGCAGGAGGAAAAGGACCTGTTCCTGAGATGCCTGCTGGTATGCCTCAGGGAATGCCCCCTGGTGGAATGCCCGGGATGATGTGATTAGTTTTCTTTTTTTTGGTTGGAATATTGGATTTAACATTAGGAATAAGATTTTATTGTTGCACAGTTGTACAACATGGAAATATTTAAATAGGAGAGATTCTATTTATTTATCATGCCAGATGAAAAACTCGCTAGAGCTATAAGATCCAAAATAAGGAGAGACATTTTGCATATCCTTTATAATAATAAAAAAGTTGTTGGTGTTGTA
>JAGLZG010000247.1 GCA_023131705.1 Nanobdellota archaeon | reverse complement strand
ATGTGAGGAAATCCAGAACCCCTGTAGAGTGGGCTAATAGACACTATGCAAGGATGCTGGGAAGGCTGGAGGATGCAGGAGTCTCTGTAAGTGACATTGTGAAAGGGGAGATCCAGAAGGCTCTCCATCACACTGCTGCTGATGTTGCAGAGACAGAGAAGGATAAACTGGGGAAGGCTCCCCATAAGCAGGAGGAAAGCAGGAAAGATGGAGCAGGGATACATAAAGCTGTTTAGATCTTCCTTCAGGAATGATCTTTATTTTGCTGAGAAATTCACAAGGTATCAAGCCTGGACAGATCTTCTTCTCCTCACAAATTACAAAACCAGAACATTCATGAAAAGAGGAGTTTCTATCACGCTGGAGAGGGGACAGGTTCTTGCTGGAGAGAAGTTCCTTGCAGATAGGTGGACATGGAGTCGGGGCAAAGTTCGTAGATTCTTTGATTATTTGGAGTCCGAAACGGTACAACAGATAATACAGCACAAGAATAATGTATGTACTTATCTCACAATACTTAACTATGAAGCATATCAGGGTGATGGTACAACAGACGATACAACAAACGATACAACAGACGGTACAACAAACGGTACAACAGACGGTACACACCAAAGAAGAGAAGAAGGTAAAGAAGAAAAGAAGAAGAGGAAAACACGCTCTAAATTCATAATTCCAACAGAAGCAGAAGTCAGAGAATACTGCACAGAAAGGGGAAACACCATTGATCCCCAGCAGTTCATCAGCTTCTACACAGCAAAGAACTGGATGATAGGCAAGAATAAGATGGTGGACTGGAAAGCAGCCATCATCACCTGGGAGGGAAGAAACAAGAAGGATAATCCAACAAATCCTCTTCCAGTAGTCTATCTCCAGAACTCCAAAGGGAAGAAAGCATCTAAAGAATTCAAGACAGAAGCTGATATGAAGAAGTATCTCAAGAAGAATAATTATCACAAAGATGGGAAGTCTGGAATGTGGATCCAGCAGCAGGAAGAAGGAAAACAATGATCCAGATTGCTTATGACAGAGTGAATGTGAAGCTGATAATCTTGACTCCTCCCAGACTTGTGAATCAGCTTGCTCCTGATGTTTTCAGACTTTATGAGTATGGAGTGGATGGATGGATTGATGCTGGGATAGAGAATAATCAGGGATTTGCTCAAGAATGGATGGATCATGTAAAAGATGAACCACCTGTAGAAGCTCCTGAAGACTATGTTCTTCACAAGATGGCTCTCCTGGCACAGAATTTAATCTATCCTTTGTTCCTAAAGAAAATATGTGATTGTAAACAATGCACAGAAGGACTCATAAGAGATCTTCCTCCTGTCCTGGAATACCTTCAGGAGATACATGATGAAGCTGTTCTGAGATTTGATAACGAGACCTGGAGCAGTGAAACTCATGAAAAGAAACAAGGAGATGATATATGAGCCATCTTCTTTCCTTGAGAGAAGAGATCAAGAAGAACAACTCCTCTCTACTTGATATTGCAATGGTGATCACTTCCGGCAGAGAAGAGGATGCAAGAGATTTAAGACAGGATGGAGTGGAGAGAATGCTCACTTATGAGCATAGATACAAACCTGGAACAAAGATGCTCAATTGGGCATTCATCATCATGAGGAATCTCTTCTTCAACAAATGTGCAATGAAAAGGAAAGAACAGAATCTTCTTCAGCCAGTAGAGAATATTGATGAATTACCAGGGAAGAAGCTCACTCCCAGAGCAATTGACATGAATAGGATACTGGAATGTATGCAGGAACTCCCAGATAACCAGAAGGTAGCTCTGGAGCTTTCCTATGATGGATACAGTGGGAAGGATATATCTGAGATTCTGAACATTCCCTGGGGATCAGTAAGATCAAGGATATATTATGCAAGAAAGAAGCTTATGAATAAGCTGGAGGAGGAGAAATGAATAGAGATACAGGATTTCTTGACCATTCAGGGAAGAACATCATTGAGGGAGCTCTCTGCTCTGTCATAATGGATGGATCTTCCTGGGAGGGTAAAGTCTGTTTCATGGGCTGTGGATCAGGCTGGATACTCAAGAGCAATCTGAATGAGATCTATATGCTTGAAGTAGTATTGAAGAATGCTTTAGATATTGAAGTGATCAAAGATAATCATTCAGAGATAGAGGAACATGGGTTGAACAAACATCACGATTATATCACAGAATGTCTTCAAGAATCAAGGGAACTCCATAACCGCACAGCAAGAGGACTGAGAAGTTATTTTGCTCAAGCCCAGTTACCCATAACAGCTGAATTATGGCAGATCATAAGTATCTCTGAGGTAGCATCACACAGTTGCAAGATTGGATTATATCTATTAGGAGAACAAACTGATCCAAAGCCGGATACTACTAATTATACTGATGAGATGCAGGGAGTCACTAAAGACTTTGACCGTATATCATGTGCATCAGTGGAACAAGTATTGACAGGAATCTTTGAGGAGAAGGAAGGAGAAGGTGATGAATAATGCACAATCATGGTTCTTAGTTTTGCTCATTATAATCTTTGCTGCTCCATCTCTTATAATGTCATTTAAGATAATGTTGGAAGCATGGGAAGAATTAAAAGAGACACTCAAGAAGCTCAAGGCAAGGGAGCAATCATGAAGATTTCAAAGCTTGTTCTTTACAATCTTATCATGATGATCATGGGGATATGTATCTTCTTCATTGTGAAGAGTTGTCTCAATGATCCTGAAGAGAGCTCTGGTGACTATCACTGGGAATACATCAATACTTCTACTCCCACAGTAATCCATCCAGACACCATTGAAGCAGCCCTGGATAGTCTTGAAGTTGTTGAGATATCTGATATCACAGCCTGGACAGCAGCAGAGGATACAGTCCACATAGAAGTCTATGTCCATCCAGAGACTCAGGAAGTAATCATATCAGGAGAAGTGAATGGGAATCCCATCATTGGAGCAGATGTAGAAGTGATCCATCCCAGCATTGATATTCCACCTATGGAAGAGACAGGAGATGTTGCTCTTCTCCTTGATAGAGCCTTCAGGGAGGAGAATAGATACTCTGTGGGAGCTTCCTGGGAGCCTCTGCACTTCTTTGATGGGAAGTTGAGAATAGGACTGGCTGGGACTGTTGATATTGCTGAATTCAATGCAGGGACAGCAGGAGCAAGGATTGCAGGGAGATGGAGGAATCTTTCAGCAGGAGTGATGTATGGAGCCAGATTTGATGAAACAGGAGCAGAGAAACAACTCTCTGTGAATGTTGGATTCTATTTGTAGGAGGAGAGATGATCAATATAGTTGTATGGGGATTTAGAATCCTTGTGATAATAGCTGCTTTATTTGGGCTGTATTGCACAGGAATAATAGTATGGGTAATTTGGGATAATCTCAAGAATGGATGGTGGTGGTAATATGAAAGATATCTGTGGGAGTTGTATTTGTAGAGGAGATTTCAAACAATGCAGAGAGACAGGTTGCTCGTATCATAATTCATGGATAATCCAGGAGCTCTTAAACAGACTGGATATGCAGAGAGAAAATACAGACAATCTTGAGAAGTCTCTCACTATTGAGCTTTATAACATTGAGAGTATCAGGAAAGCTCTTAAGAGAGAACAAGAGATCAGTGAACATCTGAGAACTGTTCTCAAGATGTATCAAACAGGACAGGATTCAGTCACAATAAGCACAACTGAACTGGATCATATTGTCAGAAGTATTCAGACACAGATAGATCACTTGAAGAAGAAAGGAAAAGTATCATGAAATGGGGAAGGATCATCAATAGTGTATTCTGGAGTTTATGGTGGACTGTGCTTGCTTTATTCTTTGTGGCTTCTTCAATGGCTGAAGCTGGCATGATGGGGAATCCTGTGCTACAGGAAGCAACTTATTCATCTGAGATCCTATTGGAAGAAGGCTTCATGATTTATCTCATGAATCTGAAGGGAGAAGTCTTTGCTTATGCTCCATCAGGGAGAGTTTCTGAAGTAATATCCTTTGATGTTGCAGAATATCCTTCTGGGGCTTATTGTTTTGTCATAAGTAATGATGAAGGAGTTGCAGAAGCAGCTGTCTTCACAAAGCTCTGAGAGGCTGAGAATGGAACATAATACAAAGATAGAATGGACTCATTTCCCAGGATATAAAGGAGAGACATGGAATCCTGTTACTGGATGTTCTCATGTTTCCCCTGGATGTGATAATTGTTATGCTGAGAGGATATCAAAGAGATTTGGATGGGAATGGGGAAAGCCCATTCTCCATCCTGAGAGACTCAATCAGCCGACTCAATGGAAGAAGCCCAGAGCAATCTTTGTCTGTTCTATGGGTGATTTGTTCCATGAATCTGTTTCAGGTCAATTTATTAGACAGGTAGTGCATCAGGCAGAGAACAATCCCAGACATATCTTTATAATCCTTACAAAGAGACCTAAACAACTGCTGGCATGGACTATGGATGTAGCAACTATGGAGCATGGAGGATGGCACGCAATAGATAAAGTATGGCCTTCTAATGTATGGTTGGGAGTTACAGCAGAGGATCAACAAGCTGCCAATGATAGAATACCAATTCTTTATAAGATTCCTTCTAATCACCTTATTTCAGTGGAGCCAATGCTGGGAAGTGTTGATGTTCAGTTTTATCAATGTCCATCATGTGGTAAATTCATAAATGCTTGGACAAGTGCTAAAGCAACAAGATTACAGTGTGATTGTGGAACAAGTGAGGACTATCATTGTTTCATAGGAGTA
>JAGLZG010000246.1 GCA_023131705.1 Nanobdellota archaeon | reverse complement strand
ATAACCTTCAGATTTGTGTCCTGAATACTCCATTCATATCCCAGCTTCCCTGTGATCTTGTTGAGGATGTCCTTTGCTCTCCCAGCTGCTGAGAATGCATTTGCATATTGTGATCCCTTCTTTGTCAGTTGCTCCTTGATCCTCTCTGTCAATTTCTTTGGCAGTCCAAATTGATTGATCACATCATTGAATATCTGCTCTGCTGATGTCCCTGCAACATATGACTTTGTGAATTTGACCTCCTTGAATGCCTTGTCTCCATCTCCTGCATTGATTGTTGTGATATGGTCTCCTCCAGTTGCATCAAATGAGACATCAGTGATGTTGCCTTTGAATATCAGAGCCCTGTTGTTTTCATCTTTATATCCAGCCTCCAGACCAATCACATTGTCAATCTGGTTGATCTTTTTCCTGTGAGTCTCCTTGAGATTGTATATCTGAATCTGAGCAGTATTTGTCTTTTTTTTGTCAAGACTCTTGTTGATGTCAAATAATACTCTCAGGTCTCTCACATCAATCTCCTCAGTGAGATTCTCAACTCCAATTCTGACAAGGACATCTCTCTCAAATAATGGCATCAACTTCCTCCTCAGATGCATATATCAAGCTCACATCAACTCCAAGATCATGTCTTCCGATCCTTATTTTTGATTCATCATCACTGATTGCAACCAGAGCTCCAGCTGGAAGATTCCTGTCTGGGAAGTCTCTGAGCAACTCTGCATCAAGGACAATCTTGATCCCAGCAACAAGGACATTCTCATCATGATCCATGAATGTCAGAGTCCAGCATTGCTCCCTTGTGTTCCAACTCATGAGCATGATGAATGGCACATTGTCAAGAGTGATCTCTTGGCTGTATGTCGGATAGTCTGAGACTGGTATTATTTCCATCAGTTTTTTACCTCAATATTCTATGCAAGAGAGACCTTGCTTTTTGAGTCTGCTCTGTCTTTGCTGGAGATGTTGTCTGCTTGTCTTTTTTAACCTCTGGAGCACTTGTGTCTGATGTGTCCTCAGCCAAATCCTCCAGCTCCACAACCTCTGACTTGACCTTCTTGATCTTGATGAAAGTTGCTGTGAATCTGAGAGCATCTCCAGTCCTTCTATCAACAGGAATCACCAGATTCTGGAAGACCATACTCATATAAGTCTTGAGCCCTGTGATTACTGTGAATGGCTCTTTCAGCCTCCTGAGCTCCTCCAGCTCTGTGAAGGCAGTCTCTACTCTCTGGAGTGTTGTCCTCCCAATTATTGATCCCAGCCTCCCTCCCAATATCTTGACAGGAGAATTTGTGATGAATCCTTCCAGATTCAGGACTGCTGGTTGATTATAGATATGATCACAGACAGGACTTCCATTCTCAATTTCATGTTGAGCAACCAGACTCTGATACGTGTGAGTCTCTGCAATAGTGACATCCAGCTCAATCTCCTTAATTACCTGATGAGTCAGGCTTGACTCAAGGATCAGCTTTGAAGGTCTCTTCCTGAACAAAATTGATGCAAGTGCCATTGATCATCTCTCCTGAACTGGATTTGCAGTGACTGTCTTTTTCATCTCCTTGCTGATTCCCTGAGACACTTTTTGAGTGACATAATCCGCAAGGTCTTCCCTGCTCTGGACTGGAGTTGGAGTCATGAAGTCCCCAAAGGATAGAGATATGTGTTGAGTAATATTCTGCTGTCCAACTCCAGCTGAGGCAGCAGCTGCTGTTGGGACTGGCATTCTTGGAATCATGGATTCAACAATTCCCTGTCCAAAGTCTGGTCTCTGCATCTGCTCCTGAAATCTGGTCAACCCTCTTCCAACAGCCCCCTCTCCTCTTGCTGTTCTTGACAAAAAAGCCCCTGTCTTTTCCATTGCTTTGAACAAGTCCTCCCCCAGAATAAATTTTGCAAATACCTGAGATGCCTTTGCAACCTGATCAAAAATCCATTTAAAAAATTCTTTCCAATACTCAAGATGTTCAGCCAGCCTCTCCTCATTTCCAGAGAGCCATGATTGCAGAGTCCCTCCCATCTGCTCCCAGAAGGTTGTCCATTGCTTCACCCATCCAGCAACCTTGTCAAAAAATCCTCCCATTATTGTCTCCCCTCCCTTAGCCCAGACAATGAGCTCATCTATAAACAGGATCAGAGCAGCAATTGCAACAATGATCAGAATGGGAATCAACAATGCAGCAAGGTTGAATGTTCCAGCAGCTCCAGCTGCTCCAAAGAATGCAACCTTGACAAGCAGAAGTGTTGTCTTGAGGAATAAAAAGAGCTTGATTGCAACTCCAATGGCAATCAATAGAGGAGGGATGGCAATGACTGCCAGAGTTATCCAGACCAGAAATCTTTTTTGATGTGGAGCAAGTGTTTCAAGCCACTCCTTGAATTCAATCATTTTTAAATTTAATTTTTCAATTACTTTGTCAAGTTTCAATGTATCAATCAGCATTTTTCCAATCTCAATCCTGACATCTTTAAATCTGACTGGCAATAGTCTCATTTGATTTGCAAGAGACCGCTGTGTCCTTTCCCAGTCTCCAATGGCATCCTTGCTCTGGTCATATGACATCTGCAATGTTGCAAGAGCTTTTGCTTGCATCAATGAGGCATTCTGTGTCCTCTGATATAAAGCAATAAGCTCTTTGAATCTTGGAGTGTTTTCATTAACTTGGATTCCCAACAGCTTCATAGATTCTCTCTCTCCAAGCAACCCCTTTGTTAATGCCATACTTGCTCTTTCTGCTCCTCCTTGTATATCATTGAATGAAGTCAAATCAACAGCCAGCGTATTCACTCTCCTTGACAAATCAAGAGCCTCCTTTTGAGTGAATCCAAATCCTTTGAGAAGGTCTCCTGTTGTTGACAATAATTTTCTTGCACTGTCATCTCCAAGTCCATATGATTTTGACAATACATCAACAGTCTCCTCAGCTTCCTCCCTTATATCTCTAAATACAACTTGAAATTTATTCCTTGTTTCCTCAGCAGCTGATGCAGCCTTGACACTGACAGCTCCCAGAATAGCCAGAGGAAGAGAGACAAAAAGTGATAGTCTTGTCCCAACCTTCAAGAATCCATCAGCAACAGCTTTGAGATTCCTTGTTGTTCCCTCCAACTTTGTCCTCATCATTCCAATGCTTCTGTCAAATTCAGCAATTTTTGATTTGTCAAGATCATATCCCAGCTTTGTGATCAGCTCTCTGACAATCATTTTTTCTCCTTTAGTGCCTCATATAATGCTGCATTGTAATCCTGAATAGCAAGAGCTCTCTCCAGATCGTCAAGACTCCATGTTGTCTCCAGCTCATAAAGAGTAACATTTGATTCCTGATCCATCACAAGTCTCCAGATATCATATTCCTCTCTGAGCTCTTCTGATAAATTACTGGCTATTCTTTTGACGGTGTTGATTCTGTCAAGTTTTTGGCTTGACTTACCAGCTGTCCAATACCGCCCTTTCCGAAAAAATTATTTGTCTGGATAACAAAAAATAGCACCTTGTAAAGAGTGATATATTCTCCAGCAAATTCAGTGTCAAAGACCTCTGCTGTGATTTCAACTCCATCTCTCCTGACTCCATTCATCAGCTTCATGACAAGATCAACAATCTCAACTGAGTCCAGCTGGCTGATGATGATCTCAACTGCCTTTGATATGAGAGAGGGATCAATGTCTGTCTCTGTGATATTTGAGAGAGTGACTCCTTTGCCTTCACTCCCAATCAAAGGAATCAGGACTGGAATGACCAGCTTTGAGAGTCTGGTCTTTAATCCCAGACCTATCCTTGCAGGGAATTGAGTGACCATATATTTATGACCTTCAATCTCCCTGTCTTTTGTTTCAATAGCCATTGTGCTCCCCTTTGTAAATAGTTAAAAATTAAGGATTCTCATCAAATCCAAGATTGCCTCCAACAGCCATGTCCAGATCAGCCAGATCAAAAATCCATTCTCTGTTGGATATTTCTTTCCCAAATTCTGCATTGGCTGGCTTCCTTATCCATCCATTGGCAGAGAAAAACACTGAAGTTCCTGAGTTGTCCTTGACTTGAATTGGGACAACCCCATCATTTGACAGCTCATCAGCAACTGCAAATCCCTGAAGGATGTTGTTGCTCATGCTGGTCTGAGCCAGAGTGACAGTCAATGATCCAGAGAAGTCATTTGTCTTTGCTCTGGAAGTCTGCCCATGAGCTCCAACAACCTTTGAGAAATTATCAGCAGACCTCTCCACTGTGATGAATGTCCCATCTGCATATCCACTGACAGGGACTCCTCCAACAGTGAGGATCACTTTTTTAGGATCGTATGTTCTTACCATGTGACATCCCCTTTTTGTAAAGTTATTTATATAATTGATTAAGTCTCTTTTTTTTATGTCCCTTTTTACAGCGCAACAACTCCATTGATATCTGTTGCATGAATAGCTCCAGCAAGAGTGCCTCTGAATTTAATATCTGGGAGCAGTCGATCTGCCTTGTCCTGTGTTGGGACATCAGCAACATCTGGGGCAGTCACTGTATATGGAGGATCAGCAGCAAGTCCTCCTCTGTCAATTCCAAGACTGAGGACTCCCTTGATCTCAGTCTCAATGACTCCAACTCCCTCATCTGTATATGGGACTTTTGGAAGGTTGACCATTTTTGCATATATCCTCTCAGTCATTCTTGCCTGAACCCAGTCAACAAAGACAATGACATCAATATATTCTCCCTCAGCAACCTTGCCCTCCCTGACAATATCAACTCCTCCAATCTCCTCATATACATTGCAATTCTTTGCTCTGGCATTGATGCTCTGAGTCTCACTGAGATCATCTGCAACAATTGCTGCCAGAGTCTTGAACATCACAGTATATGAGCCAGCATCCAGAGGCATGAATTGTCCAAAGACAGCACACTCTGGATATTTAGTGCCAGCCTCTCCACTGTATATGCAGAATGTCCTTGCATAATTATTTGCTTTGAGGACAGCTGCAATGGTTGTTGAATCAGCTGCATCAGTTGTGTCAATGATATTGGCATCACTGGAGGCAGCGCCAAATGTCTTTGGAGCAACATTTGCCTCAGTCCATGCAGCAGCAGCCTCAACATCAGCCTGAGTCCTCCATGTCAGAGCAAGACCATACCAGTCAGACTGCTCCTCTTGGACAGCTGTGAGATCAGTTGCAACAGGATCAGGAGTTGTGAGTCCTGAGAGTGTGATCTTGGAATCCTCCTTGACAGAATATGGGATTCCAGCAACATCAGGATCAAGATCAAATGTCCCATCAAGATTGTCAGTTGCTGTCACAGGCTCTGCTCCTCCATTAATTGCAGCAACCAGAGCAGCAGCAATCAGGATTGCTGTTGCAGCTCCTCCGCTTGTGATCTTGAAGGATGTCCCATTGATCAACGCTTCATAGTCTGTGTTATTCTGGACATCTGTGATTGACAGGATGCAGTTGTCTCCTGTCTTCCTTCTGCCAATGGCAACTCTCACAACAGATGGATTCTGTGAGAAGAGAACTGTTGCTGCAATATATTCAGCATCTGTTGTGTTGAATACTCCAGCCATTCCTGTCAAGCTGGAAAAATATTGCAGCCTTGCATTGAATCTCTTGTGCCTTCCCAGAATCATCAGAGTCCCAAATCCAACTCTTGACACAGCTTTTGTCTCTCTGGTGATTGTCACATTTACAATCTCTTTTAAGCTCATGAATTCCTCCTTTTAAGGAATAGTGAATATTTGAGATTTGACTTCTTGATTGTCAATATAGAATTTACCTTCCAGATCAGCACTCTCAATGACTCCAATCTGATCATATGTCTCAGCTGCTGCTCTCATGAGAATATCAAGGACTCCTCTTTGCTTCCATTTGGTATCATGAAGATCAGGGACATTGACAATCTGAAGATCATCAACAACAACGAGCCTCCCTATTTTCAGGATATTATTTGCCTCACTCCAGTTGAGAGCATTCCTGACAACTTCCAGCCTCTCAATTGACTTCTCTCCATGACATTGAATTGACAGAGTGAATTCTCTGTTGCCAATTATAGCTCCATATCCATCTGGATTTGGTCTTCCCCTGTAATCTTGACCGATCCTTCCAAAAGCATTCCATCTGACTGAGATATATGGATCAGCTGGTCTTGGAGCATTCTGATCCTCCCAGATGATCCCATTAAAATTTATTTTTGCCCTGTTGTAAATGTATTCAAGCCATTTGACAATGGCAACCTTCATCAGCTCTGAAGGAAAAGACTCAGCAGTGTTGAGTCCATATGCCTCCATGACTGCCTCTTCCAGAATTGCATCTATTGTCCCAACTGCTGGGATCACTCCCTGTCCATCCATCACAACAGCTGGATTCTGGACATCCATTGATCCAGTGATCTTCTGAGCTGCAAATCCAAAGAATAAGAATTCAGGATCATCCAGAGTGACATCCATTGATCCAGTGATCCTCTCATATACATATCCAAGAGCTCCCATGAAGGTCTCAGGAAGCTCCTGAGAGATGCTGCCTGAGATCATCTTGTCACCAGAGGCATCCATTGAGGTCTCCTCCAGAGTCACTGAGATGATCCCTGTGATCTTCTGAGCTGCAAATCCAGATGCAGAGAATTCAGTCTCCTCCAAATCGGCTGAGATTGATCCCTGAGCTCCTCCTCCAGAGGCATCCATTGTTGCCTCTTCCAATGTTATATTGATATCTCCCTCAATGATTTTTTCTCCTGAGAATACAATCTGAGTCTCTTCCAGAGTTGTGTTGATTGATCCCTGAGCTCCTCCTCCCTGAGCAGCCATTGTTGTCTCTTCCAGAGTGACAGCCATTGTCCCTGTTATCTTTGCAAAGACATATCCAGCAGCTGATATGGCTGCCTCTTCAAGAGTCTGGATGATGCTTCCTGCAATTCCTCTGATCCCATCAGCTGAGAAGGTTGTCTCTTCCAGAGTTGTTGAGATGTTTCCATCAATAAATTTTCCTCCAGCTGCTGCAATAGTTGTCTCTTCAAGTGTGATATTCATTGAGCCTGAGATTGTCTTCTTGCCAGCTGCTGAGAGCTCTGTCTCCTCCAGAGAGGCTGTAATTGATCCAGCAGCTCCTCCTCCTGCTGAATCCATTGTTGACTCTTCCAGATCGACTGAGATTGATCCCTCAATCATTCTCTTTGCTGTTGCTGAGAAGGCTGTCTCCTCCAGAGTGACATTCATTGAGCCAGAGATCACCTTTTTTCCAGTTGCAGTCATGGTTGTCTCTTCAAGAGTCGCTGAGATGCTTCCAGTTATTCCAATGTAGAATCTCAATGCATATCCATACCACCAGTCAGAGAATGTTCCTGCTCCAATAGTTGATGGAAGAGCAGTTGTCTCATCATGATCAGTTGGAGTTGTCTGACTCCATCTTCCTCTGGCTGTCTGGAAATCCTCAGCTTCAGCTACTTCATCTTGATAATATGAGGATATTCCTGTGCTCTTTGCAACTCCAATCCATGTCACAACTCCCTTGTCCCATATATAGTCAGGGACTGAATAAACATTCCAGCCTGAGACAGTCGTTTGATTATGGACTTCACTGATCTGGCTTGCTCCATTTGTTGGATCATCAAGGTCTCCCCCGATATAGACAGCCTCAGCAAGAGTGCCAATTCCATCAGTATAATATCTCACTCCATTGATCACCATCCAGTCAATGTCAGGACTTGTCCCTCCCATATGTCTGATGTTGGTATGATCAACACTTGAATAGTATGAAGTTGCTGAGATTCCCCAGAAGACAGATGCTCCCTTTGCAATATAGGATGCATATGTTGAATAGAAATTGTTGGAGTCGCTGAAGGTCACTGATGCTGGGAATCCATTGTATGTCTCAGTTGCATATTTGGATTCATTTGTCCCTCCAGTGTCCCTGTATATCTGGCAGGAGGAATCAGTCCAGAATTGAATTGTATATTCTTGAGCTGAAATCCATTTCCCAGCTGGAATTGTGAATCCCTCCCAATGAGCTCCAGTTGTCCCTGTCCCCTGCCTCTCCTCTGAGCCCTTGACAAGTGAGCCTCCAACAGTATAGAGAGCCATTTTTGCATATTCCCCAGCAACCCATGTGCTATCAAGACCAGCAAAGAGATCAGTTGCCATGCCATATCCAGCTGGAGTGCCTCTGATGCCAATCATATCATTCCCTGATATTGTATATGCAGCAGCTCCCAGAGTTGTATATCCAAATTCTGGATCAATAGTGATCGGATATACTGCATTATTGATGAATGAATCTGAGACAGTGATCTTCATTTCCTTATTGACAAGATCAACATCAACATCCAGCCACTCCCAGCTCCCCTCAGAATCAGTGACTTTCAATCTGGGAATGTGAAAAGCTTTGCCTCTGAATTTCTGATCCTCTGGATATACAGCAACACTGTTGATCATGTTCTCAGGATATTCATGGACAAC
>JAGLZG010000245.1 GCA_023131705.1 Nanobdellota archaeon | reverse complement strand
ATCCTGTGACCATTCCAAACTTAAGCCGTCTGCCGCCGAATCTTGGTCCGCCCATATTGAAACATTAACAGCGGCATAATCTTTTATCTCATCAGCTGTTCCTGTAAAAACTGCATCACCCCCCAACGGAGTAGTTGACGAGTTGTTAGTTGATAATTCACCCTTCGCTTTTTCTACATTGACAGAACCAACATTTGCGGTTCCTCCCAACAAAACTGCAGATACAGATTCATTTGCAGACAATGTATTTATTGCTGAAATTCTTAAATTAGCGGCATCTCCTTGAATAGCAGAAGTTCTGAAATCACCAGCATCTGAATTTGAAACGTCAGCAATATCAACTCCCATAGCAGAAACTCTTAAAAGTCCAGCGTCATCTTGTGTCGCCTCGAAAGAAGTGTTATCAATTGAGCCACCCAATAAATGAGAACTCACTGTCGTAACGGGACTTGTTTCAGTTGCGGAAACTCTAAAGTATTGTGCGTCTGGAGATAATGCGGCAACTACAACTCCTTTATTCGCAGAAGTTGGACTAACACTTCTGGCAGAAACCACAAGATTAGCCGAAACTAATTGGTCTTCACCATCAACAAAAGTATTATCACCAGCAGTTCCACCAACGGCAGAAACTCTAAATTGTCCAGCATCTTCAGATACTCCCAGAGAGGAAACCCTGAAGTTGGCGGCGTCATCATTTGAAATTGCCCCACTTGCAGATACACGAAGATAACGCCAAGTCCCTCCTGTATCTTTTCCCATAGCACCTCTAACCATAGTCTGCGGTGATACTGATTTGTCTAAATTCCATTCGTGGGCATCATAGTATGAAATTCTTTGTGGGTCATTTGCTTTTCCATAGTTTGGCATAGTTTTATCTTAAAATTAAGTAGTAATATCTTTATTTGTATATGCTGACATACCCCGATACCTTTTAGTAAAAGCGTATATCTTTTTTAGAACACTGTTGTTCTTTTCAAGAGGGTCAATGTTTAACATAGATTTTAATTTATTTACAATATCTACATAAGCACTCGGTGAATCAATTAAGTTCTTTTCTTCTATTTCACTTAAAACAAAGTCATCAACGGCTCTCGCCATTCTCATCGTTTGACCATCGTGCAACATAGCTTTTTCACTAAATAAAACCGAATTCAAATCAAAATGTATTATCGTATAAGGCACACCTTTAATTTGTTCGTATATTGAAAGAGGGGGTTCTATTTTAGAATCGTTAGCAGCAATAGGAGTTTCCCCTTTATATATATCACTCTCTGCTTTTTGAGATTGTCCTTCCGTCATCAGGTCTGATACAGAATGAGCGTTATCTATTGTTTTGTCGTTTTCAATTATTTCCATATTATAAGTAATTAACTGTAATGTTTGAAGCTGATTCACAAGAAACAGTTAAACCAGCACTTAATTTACAATCAAATTTATATGTTCCATCTGCTGGAGCATCTAAATAACCTATTTGATTATTACCATGCGTTTCTGAATCATATAATTTAATTGATTTTGCATCACCGTCACAAATAACAAGAGTATGCAATGTTCCTGCCCCTGTTTTTACATTGGTTGAACTTGCGGCACTTACAAAACGATAATCGTATCGTGGTTGTAATGCTGAAACTCTTAAATCATTTGCATCTGGATTTTCAACTACTGTATTTATTGCCGATACTCTAAAATGAGAAGCATCATCAGCATTTATAACTTTTGTGTAATTTTTTGGGTCTGACATAATTTTTTATTTTATTAACTTATAATTTACGACCTAATCATTGCCCCAGAACATATTGACAATCTCGTCACCATATGTCTTATTTGAGGCAGTGAATTCTTTAATACTTTTAATTCTCATCGGTTCTTCCGTCATTCGTCTGAATTCTGAAATCATCTGTTGTTTCTTTATTTGGTATTGTGCTTCAATTGTATTTGCCGCTTGATAATCTTCCCTTCGTTGCAATCCTTGTTTTTGAGCAAACAATACATACAATTCATTATACTTTGGAGGAACAACTGAAACCATCTGTGCTGAAAATGCTGAAACAGAAGTTGGTAGTTTACGATATTCGTAATTAACTGTAATGTCTGTGCTTGGAACAGGATAAAATTCTATTTGTGTGTTTGCTGGATTAGTTGCCCCGTGAAGTGTATAAACTGTAGGAGTTCCTGTTTCAGAAGCTGAAGGTTGAACTGCATTGAATTCTTCAGTAGTCAGATATGTCAACTTGATGTCGCCACCAGGATATGTAACATTTATCATTCTATCAAAATCCGAAGGAAAGTTGGTGTAATGTCTTACACTTGCTGAAAGAGTTCTGTCAGCTGAAACATAATTAAAGGGAGCATTTGGAAAAGATGCCGCTATGTCATTCGTGCACAAATTAACCCACGTGCGATATGCAGTTTCTTCATCTGTATATGTTTCATTAAGCCGAGTAGCGACTTCTTCCATAATACTTCCGAGTGTAGATAGATTCATATTATTGAAAAATTATTATTGAGTAATAACCCTTCAAACGAGTATTAAGATTTTCAAATAAACCTCTATTATTTACATATATTATAACAACTATTTTAATTAAATACAACTATTTATCTTTACTTTCAGTTACTTGCGAATACTTACCTTTTCCTAAACTTACGAATTCTTTTTTTGGACCATAGAACGAGTGAAACTTGTCAACAATTTCCTGATAAGCTTCAACCCATATCTTTGCATTTTCATACATATTGAAATCCTTGTGAACTCTGTCATAACTATTCTTTGCCAATTCTTTCCGATACTTTTCATCCGTAATCAATTTGTCCATCGCTTCAAACCAGTCATCTTGTTCTTTTGCTATTATACCATCAACTCCGTCATTTACGCAAAGATAAGGTTTGACGGGCGAAACTACAGAAGCCATACCTGCCAACGAGTATTCCAAATAACGCAAATTAGATTTGCTTCGGTTGAACATATTATCTCTTAACGGAGCAAGCCCGATGTCTATTCCGTAACTCTGCAACTTTGCGGGCCAACTCTTTAGATTAATCCACATTATGTTTTTCAACTGCCCTTTTATTTCTTTCGGTGCATTTTCAAACAATCTCCAATACATATCTGGATAATAAAAGGTTACATTCTTGTGTTTCTTCAGAATATCATAAACAGGTTTTTGGATAATCCCGAACCCGTCCATGTGAGCCCCAGAACAAACAAAACCCATTCTAATATCCTTGTGTTTTTTCTTGCGATACTCATGTTTTTCCCATTCTTTAACATCTAAACTGTTTGGCAAAACATAAATACGAGGGTGATATTTTCCATAAAAGTCCTTTAATTCATTTGTAGTTACTGTCATCGCATCAAAAATATCTGTCATTGCCTTGATATTCCATTGCTGTGATTCGGAATTCGGTCCATAACCTTGATACCCAGGATTTGTTGTCGGAACATGATGGATATTATCATCAGTTTCCAATACTATAGGCATATTAAAGAACTCCTTGAAAGCCCCCCACCTTGAATAGTATTCTGGTCTGTCCAATCTCCCAGCGATTATAATGTCTGCCCAGTTACAAGTTTCAAAGAACACCTCATCAGTGGGTTGAACGTGGTCACCTTTTCCCCATCTAAAGTCATTGATTCTGACTTCAGCCAAACCTAAATCACGCAAAACCATGGCTGGCAGATATTGTCTAAAATATCCAACCCCAGAATTTTCTGCAACGTGCATATAGATTTTAAGTTTCTTTTTTTGATTTTTCATAATGTTATATGTATTTGAATAATATCTTCCTAATTTTTTCGTGAACTCCGAATACTGGAAACTCCGATTGATGTCTGTTTGGTTCTGGAGTAAAGTTTTCAACTGCATCTACAACCTTATCTTTATCTGAACCCACCAAGATTGACCAACCATCATTTACGCTTTCAATCCATTCAGTATTATCTCTTAAAGTAATGCAAGGTATTCTCATCCAGTAAGCTTCTCTCTGAACACCTCCAGAATCAGTAACAATCTTTTTAGCATTTGATTCTAACGACAACATTTGTTTATATCCAACAGGTTTAATCAACTTAATGTTAGCTGGAACTTTCAACTTGTGATGTCTTGGGTGAGCTGGAAAGATATATTGTTCGTCTGTTTTACCTAACGCTGTCAAAATACCTTTCAAATGTTTGTCATTAAAGTCACGATGAATAGTCAAAAGAATATATTTCCCGTTATTCTTTGTTCTCTTAATTGGTAAGAAAGAATTCATTGCATCAAACATTGGGTCACCTTTAATATAATGAGAATGTTGAATTATTCCTTCTTTATGCAAATTTCTCATACAGTTTATAGTTGTAGCAAAACGAACTGTCGCTAATCTATCCACAATTATTCTGTTTGTTTCTTCAGGCATTTTAGTATTACTTCTACAACCAGCTTCAATATGAGCAATCGGAATTTGTGCATAGTCTGCAGCGATAGCCCCCATCAAAGTTGAAAGGGTATCGCCATAAACAATAACTAAATCAGGCTTATTTTTCTTGAAAAGTTTTAATAACTTATCAAACATCTCTCCCGAATTCTTACACTTCAAGTTAAACTTTGGCTTGGGTAATCCCAGTTGCTTAAAAAAGACTTGCGACATATTGTAATCAAAATGTTGTCCTGTATGGATAATCTCTTGATGTGGCATACCCTTGTCAATCTTCATAAACTGTGGTCTATTACCAACTACTGTATAGATTTTTGTCATAACAATTATTTCAAATTAATTAGATAAATTGTTTTATCGACCAGTTTCTTTTTCTCTACAACATCAAACAATTCCTCATAATTATGTGAGTGGCAATAATACTTTGATTCAAAGTCAGTTGGTTCAATTAACAATAATTGTTTCCCTGTCTTATTCAAAGTTTTTATTACTCCTTTAATATCTTCGGGTTTAACGTGTTCAAGAGTTGTATAACTAAATATCAAGTCATACTTCTTTTTAACAGTTTTCATCTTTTCTAATGAGCCGACAAAGAAGTTTAAGTCACTCCATTTCTCTTTACAAATTTCAATCAATCTTTTAGATACGTCCATTCCAGTATAACCTTTTAAGTCCAAGCCCCAGCCCTTCATCAATTCAATCCATCTTCCGTTTCCACAACCAATATCCAAAACAGTTTTTGGTTTTACTTTATTATAAAACTCTTTAACATCTTGAATTTCAATTACCATATTGTCAGCTTGTGCATTCCAACTTTCCGCTCTACTGTCCCAATACTCTTTCGGTTCATAACCCATAATCTTTTTCATTGTCTTTCTGTATTTATCGTGACTCAATTCTTTTCTCCAATAGTCCGAAGCCGTCTTATTCACTCCATCTTTTTTAATATGTTTTTGTATCTTCACAAGCGAATCTTTAATTGAAACCAAATCCGATTTTGGACAATTATAAGTATGCAAGACAGGGATATTTACAGTTGCATATCTTCCAGCTAACATAAATTCAAGAACCGAGATAGGCAAACCATCGTGAATAGGAAAGCGAGCAATAGCAGAACAGCTTTTAATGAACCCTTCCATATCTGTAATATACCCCATATATTCAATGTTTTTTATGTCTTTATGCTTTCCAAGTTGAACAGGGTTGCCAAAGAACTTGAAACTAACATCAGGCATTTCCTTTGCAAGTTGTTCCATCAATTCTGGACGATAGAAAGCAGTATTCACTGCAGGCATATAAACAGCCACAATAAAGTCTTTCGGTAATTCCATAATGTCATAAAGTTTAGCTGGAGGAATAGGAACTATCTTTGCATCAATTCCCAATATCTCTTTTATTTCAGCTTGAGTAAAGTCCGCTTCAACCAGCACTTCATCAACTCCATTTCTCATGTAATCCTTCCAAATTTGTAAACCATTTAATGAGATACTTCTTAATTGCCAGATGTCTGTCCCCACAAAGTGAACAATCTTTTTTGCTGATGTCTTTCCAGATTCAATCACAGCACCATTCCAGAAAATCTGGTCTTGAGCTTGTGCAAACTCTGGATAGAAACCGATACAATAAATTGCATCATAATGATTTGGTTTTCGTGAAGGCATTTGTTGGAAATCTGCATCTAATATATAAGATAATCTTTTTGCGTGAAAAGAAGCACCCAAAGAAGCAACACATTTTCTACGAATAGCAATGTCGTGTTTCTTTTTAATTTGGTCCATTCTCTCTATCCAATGAGCAGATGAATCTGCTGATAATCCTCCAGCGTGAGGTTGAGTTGTTTCAAAGAAAATATCTTGAACATAAAGTCCCTTTCCTTTTCCTTCAATTACAACAGACAACCAAAAATCCCAGTCATTAAGTGATTTTACTGCTGGGTCCCATAAACCATCACTCTTTTGCTTCCCTTTTTTGTTCATTATCTCTGCAATTTCCCAGAAACGTTTTGCCCTAATAGGAAAAGAACCATCAATATAGTTGGTTGTTTCCAATAGATAAGGGTCAAACTCATTGAATAATAAGTCCATACCTGGTAATCGTTGATGGTCTGCATCAGTTATTCTGTATCCACCATAAAGAAAATCATAATCTTTATACTCATCTAACTGTTCTATCCAAGTTCTTAAAACTCCAGGGTAAAGAAACGAGTCTGCTGGTAAGAACGAGTAGTAATCACCATCAGCTTCTTTTGCCCCTTTATTTCTGGCATAGCAAGCCCCCATATTTTTCTTCAAATGAATAACTTTGATTCTTTTATCTAAAAGAGCCAATCTGTCAGTAACTTCTTTCGAGTCATCTGTTGAACCATCGTTCACAATAATCAACTCAAAATTCTCATAATCTTGGTCAAGTATTGAATTCACATAACGTTCTATCTCGTCACCATCGTTATAACAAGGTGTGATAAAACTCATCTTTGATTTTTTTTGCATAACATTTATTTATTATTAACCCTCTTTTGCTCATATTTTAATCTTTTGGCAATCTTTTGTAATTTCCTTTTGTGACATTCCTTGCATGTTTCTTTTTCACACATACATTCTGCTGGAGGTGATACAACAAAACCGTGTTCGGATACATTCCTAACCACGATAGCACCAGCACCAATGGTTGCCCCTTTCCCAATAACCAAACCTGGCATCAAACAGGCATTAACGTCTATCGTCACGTCATCTTCAATAACAGTTGGAACATATTCCCTCGCCTTTCTAAATGCTTTTGGATATTTAACATTTTTCAAAGATACATTGCTTCCGATAAAAACATTGTTTTTAATAATAACTCCTTCGGGGATATTTACATTGTTGGCAATCTTTACATTGTCACCGATAAGAACTTTTCTACCGATAAAAACTCCATCACCAATGTTACAGCTCACTCCTATTCGTGAACCTTCCATAACATGAGAGTAATTCCATACTCTTGTGCCTTCCCCAAGCACAACATCTTTTTCTACAATTGCTGTTTCGCTTATATACATAATCGTTTATTTTATAGCTGATAATCTTGTTTCGACATATTTAACTTCTGCGTCTGATAAATACTGCTTCATTGAATCAAATAATACATCGTCACTATTATTCACAATACATTTTAACACAAAGTTTGAATCCCCCTCCTTTACTGTTTTATCTGTTTTATCTGTCGGAACTGAAGGCAAATCCACAGCTTGAAGTATCACTGGTGTCCAAATCAAGTCCCCTTTTTTTGCAATTATATCAATTAACCCTTTGTGCATTACTTCTGTTGAAGTCATTCCAACTCCGAGATGCAAAGCAATCTCTGGTTTATTCGGGTCTTTCATGATATTTGCTTTGAACAAAATAGCAAATACTTTTAATCTTTGGTCTAACATGATAATTGTTCTATTAACTTAATTGAATGATTGGCAACTTCTGGTGTAACGATAATTCCTTTATTGAAATCTTTATACACTTCAGTATGCAAATCCTCAAAAGACAAATTGTCCTGTGTTGATAATTCTATCTTTTCATCGTCAATAATTAAGCTTCTTGTTTGTCCCTCCGCCGTATCCATAATCTCTATATGGTAATCAAAAATACCTCCATTAAAATCTATCTTACCAGTGGCTAATTTCGGAGAATAATGATGTTCCAATATCTTATATTCAATACCATTTAGTTGCATTAACAAGTCAATATAATGAATGCCGATATTAAGAACTATACCCCCAGACTTTTGCATATCTCCCTTCCAACAATCCCAGTATGGTTTATCTCTCTTAACTTTAACAGTCAAAGAACCACTTACTTTTTTGCCTTTCAACTTTTTCTTTAATTTAATAATCTCTGGGTGATAATGTAATTGTAGCACAACTCCAGTTGAACCATCATTTGATAACCTTTTAATATCGCAAGATGACAATGCTAAAGGTTTCTCACACAACACTCTTTTCCCTTTATGAACTGCCATCTGTATCATATAATAATGAAGATAGTTCGGTGTAAGTATTGCAACATTATCAACCTTTTCAAATTCAGGACTATTCAACATGTCCCCAAAGTCATCAAAGAAAGGAAACTCGTCTAATGCTTTCGTTTTATCTCTGTCGCAAGTCATCAATACAGTTCCCCCTGTTTCTTGAATACTCTTAATATGTCTTGGCGAAACGAACCCAAGCCCGACTACCGCCCAATTATTTGTTTTGTTCATAAAGTAATTTTGTCTTTTTAACTTCGCTAATAATATAATCTTGTTCTGCCTCTGTCAGTCCTGGGAATAAAGGTAAAGATACAATGTGTTCCCCAATAAAGTCAGTATTCGGTAATGCTGGTGAATACTCTGCATCATAATACTTCTTATATCCTGTCATTTGGTGAAGCGGTCTAAAATGAATTGTGCATTGTATTCCAGCTTCCATCATCAATTCCATAAACTTATCTCTGTCATTAACCAGTATAGGATACACGTGGTTTCCTGCTCGCTCCAAACCAAAAGCATCATTATATCTTTTCACAATCTCATTTCGTTGCTTTGTCATCTCTGGCAACTTCTTTAATTGTTCCAACCCGATAGCCGCTCTCAAGTCATCTCCTTTAACTCTATAACCGACAAACTTAACATCATATTGTTTATATTTTCCTGTGTATCGTTCCTTTGTTCCCATATCAAGCCCGTGGTCCCTCGCTGATTTTAACCACTCATAAGCTTTAACATCATTTGTTGCAACCATACCACCTTGCACTGTTGTCATATTTTTAGTTGCATAGAACGAATAACACCACAAAGCATCACTTCCTTTCACATCATCTCTCTCTATCCTATGAGCCGAGTCAAAAATCAATGCCTTTTGAGTTGCCTTGTTCCCAACCAAGTGAACAGGTAATGTAATTTTGTCATTAACATTAGTTTTAAGACATAATGTATTGTAATCAACATCTCCAAATTCAATAAGATAACCCGCATTGATTGCCGCTTCAGCCGTTGCTGTAAAGGTCAAAGAAGGGACAATTAACAAATCATCATCTATCAAGTCACTATCTTTCAAATAATTTAACGATAAGAGTAATGCACTTGTCCCACTATCCACATATACCGCATACTTTGCTCCTACATATTCAGCAAATTTTTCCTCAAACTCTTGTGACTTTGCTCCAAGCACTACCCAGCCAGAATCTATTACATCACAAATTGCTTTTTTTTCTTCCTCTCCAATTGTTGTTTTACAAAAAGGTATTTTCATAATAGTTTATTATCTAACTAATAATTTATGCGGACTTCGTATCCACATTTCTTCTAAACTTTGCGGGGTTTCCTACCCACACTTCATCTGCAGGAACTGTTTGTGTTACAACTGACCCAGCCCCGACTATGGCATTTGGACCAATTACAATCCCTGGCAATATAGTTGCGTTTGCCCCTATAACCGAACCTTTCAATACATAAGTCTTCTGCCAACCCTTCCCATTAGAGGGAGGATATTTATCGTTTGTGAAAGTGGCACCTGGACCGATAAAAACATCGTCCTCTATGGTCACCCCGTCTGGAATAAAAGCAAGCGGTTGAATCTTGCAACCATTTTTCCCTATTTTAGCATTCGGGCCAATCCAAGCTTCCTTGTGTATTTTTGTTTTCATTGTCGTTTATACCAATTAACATAATCTATTAAGTTCTTTTTGAAGTCTGTCCTCGGTTCAAAACCCAACTTCTTTGCCTTTGAAATGTCAGCACATAATCGTTGAACCTCTCCAGCCCTTTCCCCCAAGAAGACAATCTCCGACTTTGATTCTGTTATCTCCTTTATCATCTTTGCTATCTCCAGAACCGAAACTGTCTTTCCCGTTCCTATATTCAACACACCTTTCATTGATGCAGCCAAGACATAACCTCTTATAGCATCATTTATGTGCATATAGTCCCTTTCCTGTGAGCCATCGCCAAACACAGTAATGGGTTTTCCAGCCAGAGCTTGTCTGGTAAAGATAGCAATAACGCCTCCATAACTTCCATCGTTTTGCCACTCGCCGAAAGTGTTGAAGTTTCTCAAGATGGAAATGTCCATTCCGTATGTATCCATATAAGATTTACACAACCTGTCGCCCGCCACCTTTGTCGCAGCGTAAGGGCTTTGACAATCAAGAAGGTGTTCCTCATTCATATATTCTGCCTGTGACGAACCATAAACTTCTGAAGACGATGCAAATATCAACTTCTTATTATACTTCCTGCACGCCTCCAAAATGTTAAGCGTGCCCCCTATGTTTACATCTAAAGTATCTGCTGGATACTTAATTGAATAGTCAACGTGAATTACGGCTGCCAAGTGAAATACAACATCTACCTTTTGAACCAACTCGTCAACCAATTCTTTATTACGAATATCACCGATAATACTTTCCACTTTGTTCTTTGAGGGGTGAAAGTTATTATCAATTCCCATCACTTCATTCCCTAATTGTTTCATTAAGTGGGAGCCTATAAAACCTTTATTTCCTGTTATAAGTATGTTTTTCATATATGGTGTGTTAAAACTTCAAATCCATCTTTCTTAACAAGAACCATTGCCTCGAACATTGCACACGGCTGATTGTCAATTGATTTTGTTGTCCAATTATCTGCTAATAAAACAATGTCTTCTTTCCCTGGAGTCAGAGTTGGTTCAATACAGATAACTTTACCTTCCTCCAGCTTTCCGTGGTTTACACTGTCTTCAAAATTGGGTATCAATGGTAATTCGTGCATCTCTTTACCGATATGATGACCGCAAAATGTTCTGAATACATTGTAGCCATTACGGCTTGAATATGTATCAATGACTTTGCCAATCTCTGAAATGGCAACCCCTGCTTTAACTTTATCAATTCCTTCAAGCAATGCCCCTTTAGAATATCTTAATAATCTTTGTTTCCTATTGCTAATTGCTCCAACAGGGACAGTAATTGCGGCATCACCTTTAACTCCTTTATATGCAATACCCAAATCGTATGTCACAATATCTCCTTCTTTAAGAACCTTCTCTCCAGGGGGACAATGAACCACTTCCTCATTAACACAAGCACATAAAACGGAAGGATATTTTTCTTTAGCCCAGTGCGGTTTATAATCTTTAATGCAAGATGTCGCCCCTGCTTTTTTAATCATTAAAGTTGTTTCATCTTCAAGAACCGACAATAATGTATTTGGAACACTTAATCGTTCTAACTTCAACAAAATATCCGATACGATTGTGGCAGCTTTTCTTAAATGTTGTATTTGCATAATGTTATTAAAACAAAACAATCCCGACCTTTGCTATGCAAAAACCGAGATTGAACTTATATACTATTGATTTGTAGTTCGTAACTCAATTGTTACATATTTTTTTCTTCTACTAATTATACTCTACTTTTATTCAAACTACAAACCTTTGCTTGCAATGTATGAATTTTTACAATCCTCTGAACAGAAAACTAATGTTTGCGTGAACTTACCAGCACCACACCATTTACAAACGCTTTCAATTTCTAAAGTTACACCTTCGTTCTTTATAACTTTATCAACTATTTCAGCTACAGAAGGAACACTTGACATAATATCACCAGAACCTGTCTGAGGAAAGTCAGCTACATCAGTTGCATCTTCTGATTCTGGAATTTCATCTACGGGGACAGAAACCATGGAAACGGGGTCCGATACAGCATCTTCCACAGCAACCTCTACTTGTTCAGTAACTTGAGCTGTTTCAGTAACTTCTGCAATGACATTATCAACTACTGGATTTGTTTTAGCATCTACAACTTCTTCTGTTATTTTTGGTTTTGACATATTTCTTTATTATTAAAATTATTAATACGACTACTTTTTGGGCTTATTGATACATACTGGACGTTAAGTATGTATCAGTAAACCCGAAAGGTTTACTACGACAGCTGATTTATAAAGAGTGTCGCCATCTTCAAATACAAGATTCAGATTATGACGCTGTAGGTATAGCCACAAAGTTACATCCAGCTGTTTCACGAGCCGAAGCCGTAGAAACATTTTCCATTGTATCTCCAGAACCAGTCCAAAGAGTCAATCCAGCTGAAACGTTCAATACCTTTGCAGTATAGAATGCTTTCCATCCGTATGTTGCAGCTTGGTTTAGAGGGTCTGATTTAGAAGCTCCTGTTACAAGGTAAGTATGAACTCCACCATCTAACTCGGTTGCTCCGTAAAAACCTCTACCAAAGATGACTGTCCCGTAAGCCAAAGCAGTATCTACTGCTGATGCGGCTGTTGTTGAGTCAGTTGTGGAAGCTGCGGAGATAGGTGTCAAGTCAGTTTCAACAAATCTCACACCTTCTATACGACCAATTTCCCCACGATATAGGTATTCTGGTGTAGTATATTGATGCCAGTTTTGCCAAGTGCTGTCTGAACGCATATCCCCTGCAACGGCTGGATGCATGATACCAACATAGTTTTGTCCGTCAACTGTGGGAACTCTACGTCTTCGTAATTCAGTTGTGCATTCTCTAATATCAGATACGGCAATTAAGGTATCGTCCAAAGTGTTTGCAATGAATGAATTAGTTGAGATATAGATACCAGTAGAAGAACTCTTGATAACGTGAACAGAACTTGTTCCTGCTACTGCGTCATCATGCAAAAGAATCGCTTGCATTGTGGCTTTGTCAATTGTTTCAGCAGCTTGTTTACCAAGTTCCTGTGTTGCAATTTCCAATGGGTCCACAATAGCGGTTGCTTGCACCAAGTCTTCAACCAAAGTATATCCACCATAAACTTCGATAAGAGCTGAACATCGCACGGTTGAAAGTTCGTTTGCGGAAGGTCGGATACCTGCAGCCAATTTTTGACCATATCCTAATCTTCGTGGACGATTCCAAGTAACGGCGTTCCCTTCACCCTTTGGTAAAGGTTTCTTAACGGCGAATTGGTAGAACTTTGTTTCTGGGTCTAAAGTTTCCAACATTAGACGGTCATAGTATGTTTTTACCAAACCAGTCAAATCTGAAACGCTTGTGATGGTAACTGTTCCACCACCTCCTAAAATATAAGGCATTTCAAATAGATATAAAACTATTTATTTATTTTATATCTTTGCTTAAAGAATTAATAATGTTACGAGTTTCAGAAAGTGATATTTTGCCAGTTTTAACATTTTCAATAACATCTTTCGGTGTTAAAGCAAATGAATTTGGTCTTTGTGCATTCCCTGGTATTGCTTGGGCATTTTGCTTTAGTGCTATATTTGCATAAGCTTCGTTTTTCCCATCTTCTCTCGTTTGTTGAGTGACAATGCCACCCATTCGTGCTTTAGCTGCTTCAAATGCAGTGCCCCATTTAATCCCTGGATTATCCTTTACAACGTTCACTGCTTCCGCAGCAAATTGTTGGTCTGTCGGATTTTGGATTAAGTGCATTTTATAATCCATTATATCCTCATGCTTCTTTAATTTAGAAGCAATCCTTGAATCAACTATCTCCAAAGCGGCATTCTCATCTGCACCAGCATTTTCAGCTGGGACAGGTTGAACTGGCTGTGTAGGTATTTGTTCAACAGGGGGTGTAATGCGAGCATTTATTGCATCGGCTAAAGTAACTTCTACTCTCTTGTTCTGCGATTCAAGATTGACATAGCTTTTAGCCAAGTCATCTGGGCTATTAAAACCCTTTTTCGCAGCCAACTCATCAAATGTTATCACTGATTCAACAGGGGCATTTGGTTGAGGTGTCGCCTGAACTGGTTGTTCGGGCACTTGTTGCACAGGCATCGGTTGTAATGGAGCTGGGCGAGGTAATGTATCCTTCGGTGCTTGGTTCATTGCTGGTTCAACTCCTGTAGGCACAACTGGTGCACCTGTTGGTGTTGCAACAACATTTTGAACTGGCACTCCTGGGACATTAACGGGTTGTCCTGCGGCATCCAACATAATGTTATCTGGATTCATATTATTTTTTCAAATTAATACTAATAAAAACTACTTTCGACTTTCAAAATACTGTGTCCAATACTCTCGATTAAGATTTGTCTTATTGTGGCATCTTCGGCAAAGAGATATTAAATTCTTTGGGTCACAATTTTCTTTATCATAATCAATATGATGAACATCTAACCTTTTCATCCAACCTTTCAATTCATCCTGATGTAATCCACACTCTTGACAGACATATTCATCTCGTTGTCTAATTGAATCTCGTAATGTATCTGTCCAATCTTTTGAATAGGGATTGTTCCAAATTCCGCCTTGCCACATTCCATTCTTTTTCCACAGTTGGTTTCCTTTTTGAAAACCTTGTGTATTTCCTTTATGAGCTTCACTCATCTTTTTCTTAACTGCTGGTCTTCGCATTCCTGCCTTTATCTTATCTTTCGTTTCTTGTGTAGGTTTATGACTATTCGGATTTTTTCCTCGTTCGTATTTCATAATTATTTTCTGCTTGCTGCGTCTATCGCATTCGTATCTACAAATTGAGTATGTAGATTTTGGTCTTTATCGGTTTCCTTCATAGCTTCTCTATCGTTACTGACATTAATCGGTTCAATCAACTTCTCCACTGCTCCAGTCTGAACATTATTTCTTATAACATTTGGAGAGTCTTGTTCTATCAATGTTTCTAACATTCCAGCTTCACTTCCAGGTTGTTCTATAAAATGTTGGTCATCACTTTCTTGCAATGGATTTGTTATTTTTTCTGCCATAATTTTTTTTAATTAATCACTGATAATCTTCTCTTTATTATAACACAATTAATATAATAACACACTATATTGATTTAATTACATCGAGAATATCCTCATTTCCTTGTGCCCGACCAAACAAAAGGACTCTATACTCGTTATCTATGTCTTGTTGCATTGCCATTATTCTATAAGTATTAGCATTCTCTCTCACCATTCTTTCTAACAATGTCCAAGCGGGATTATTCAATAATGCTTTGATACTATTTTTGTCGTCATTTGTTAACATATTATTTATTTACTTACACCAGCATCTCCCTTTTTATTTTCTTCTTCTGTTTCGTTCTCTGGAAGTTTGCCTCTCATAATGTCACGACCTTGTTTTGTCATTGCTGGGTCTGCATAAACAGGATTGACCCCAGGAATTTGTTTGTATAGTTCTGCAGTTTGCAATTCGGATAGTTCTCGTGTCTTCAAACTTATTGTCATCTTTGGAGGTTCTGGAGGTGTAGGTTGTGGTTCTGCATAATAATCTTCAAAGTTTGCCTTGTCGTGAGTTTCAAGATAGTCCTCCCAAAGTTGTCCCATTTGAGTTCCAGGGATTCTTGAGCCGATATTCAAGGCAGCCAATGCTTCAGCCCGTCTTGCCAATCTGTTACCAACTAATTCAACATCAATATCCAAGTCCAAGTTACCTTGTATCCTTTCCTTTGAAACACTCATTTCTTCAGCCATTTCTTTTCCTTCTCCCACTACTGTAATTTTGAATTCTTTATCAATAAATGTTTGGTTATAAGCAAGAATAGTTCTATATACTCTACGCAATGAATCTTTAACTTCGTCAAGGATAGAGTTTGAGATAACATCTTGTGCTTGTAAGGTTGCATTAACTCCAGTTGCGGTGTCAGTTGTAACATCGCCAGATACTGGTGTCTTTGAACCGAAAGAAGGAATCCCTAATACCTTGTCAATATCTCCTTGAATAATTCTTTCCTCATTAACTGAAGCCGCCACTCCTTGCATATCTGGGTGAACAACAGTAACCGCATTCGGCATATTTGCTTCAACCACCCAACCTCTTTTAGCAATAAGTTGTGCTGGGTCAATTTGTGCGGCCTTCAAAATTATCTTCATAGGGTCAACATTCAAAGTAACAGTATCCATTCTTTGCTGTCTTGTGTCATTCAATTCAGTGTATAATCCTCCGATTGCCGCAGCATCTCCGTAAGCATAAGGTTCACCTGGAACTGTATAAATAGGCAATTCAAAAATGGGAATAGGGTCATCTAAAATATCAGCATAAACATTCTTTACCGTCTTAATAGGAACTTTATCATTTGCAAGGATTATCACATAGTCTTCCTCATCTCCATTTTCTTCTTTTGCATAAGGTCCGTAATACTTTTTGATATTAACCATGCGGGTTGTTTCGTCTGAAGTATCAAGTCCTTTCGCTTTAGTTGCGTGCAATAATGAATCAGTATTCCCAAAAGCACTTGAGTTCTTAACCTCATCTGTCATTTGAGTTTCAAAATCCTTTCCTTTCAACATTTTCTTCACCTCATAAAAAGGAACATTTGATTCAACAATGGCCCATCGGAAAGGTTCGCCAACAACATGGTCTGGATTAAATCTTATATTCTCCCCTGGAACGAGAGCAACATTCAAACCCTTGTAAGGTCTTCCTTCTTTTTCTTTGCTCATATCCCAAGTAACTTCAAGATAAGAAGTTCCTGCAATTCTCGCAGTTTGAATCCAAAGCTTTCTAATCTTTCTCAAGTTCAATACTCTGTCCTCAAACTCAATTAGTCTTTCATTATATTTTGCTGATTCTTTGTCCTCATCTCCTTGTCCTGTAACTCTAATCTTTTTAATAGCTTGGTTGATAACAGCCGTCCCACGAATAATCTTCTCGAAAACTTTCGGAACAACTATCTTGGACAAACCGTCATAATTAGAATCAACTTCTTCGTTCTTAAACATTCTAAAATACTTGCTAAAAAGAATCATCTGACTGGAGTGTAGTTTTTCAGATGTTCTCCACGCTTTTGTAACAGCGTCACTTGCTCTTGTATTTAAGACATTTGTTTTTGTATTTTTAGTCATATCTAAATTATAACATTATATTAATAATAATACTATTCATTTGGCCATAGTGCAAGAACATCTCCAATGTGTCCTGTGAAAAATGAAACAACGAAGTATCTTAAAGCGTCAAGTGCGTGGTCTTCCGTCTTCATCGGAACATCTCTCTCGTTTGCATGCTCACTTTTATTCTCCAACCAACGATAACTTTCAAACTCTCTAATTAAGTTTACACAATTTCTGAAAACAAACAACTTGGGTTTATGTGTCTTTTGTGAAACCTTTAACAGTTGCGATACTTTGTCAATTCCACTATTCACCCAACCTTGGTCATTACCAGATAATATCTTTACTGCTGGTGTAATAAAAACACCCTCGTTCCCATAATCAATCATCTCTTGAATCCCTGAAGGGTCACCCCATATTGCCTGTGGTTTAATTGTCCCCCACTTTGTTTTCAATATCTTGGCATTTGATTGTGTCGTATTTTCTCTCTCATAGTATTCGTCATAGATATAAACATTCAAGTCCGTATCAATCGCAATAAACAAGTGTGCTGTTGGGTTCGTGTATCCGAAGTCAATCGCCCCCAGTTTAGTCCACATAGAAGGAATTGGAAACGGCTCTACAATATGTTGGTTTCTATCAAAATCTTTATAAATCAAACCAACGTGCTTTTCAAACCTTGCCAAATACTCTTGGTTGAAAGATGTTTCCGTCAACCTTTCCTTCTTGTTATCGAGCCAACCTGTATCTACCCACGGATTGTCATAACTCGTAAAACGATAAGATTGAAAACTGTTGTTCGGTTTCACTATCCCGCCGTCTTCATCAAAAGCATCTCCTTCAATTAACCCAGCGTGGTCACCTGTCTTCATCAAGTTATGAAAGTAGTTATAACCTTTCGGTGTCCCTGACACTATGCACCAAGCGTGATGCACCAACAAGTTCGGCTCGATAACTTCTTCCCAAGCGTATCTTGGGTTTTTCCACGAAGCGAACTCGTCCATAACGATACCCCCCCAATCTGACTTTCCTCTTAAAGATTCAATGTTGTCAGAACCGTCAACCGAGAAAGTGCTATACCCTGGAAATTTAACAGTCAGAACTGAATTGTTTAACTTATAGGGCATTCCAACTTTAATACATTCCAGCAATATCTTTGCCACGTGGTCATCCCAAACAATTTCCTGTGCTTGCTTCCGAGTTGGAGCAATATAGGCATAAGTTAATCCACGAATATCCGTCATCGCATGATAAAATAATTCATTAATATCAAAGGTTGTTTTTCTCCCTTTCCTTCCAACAGCCAAAACTTTATAGACACTATTGTCCCACTCCTTGATTATCTGTTTGTGCCACGGGGTTATCTGTCCCCTGTATAGGTCCAGGTCCTTTTGGACTATCTCCCCCTCTGGTAACTGTGATATTAACTGGTTTTTTGAATTCGTGTTCATATTTTTCTGGGAATATCTTTTTGAATATCTCTATTAAAATCTTTTGGTTTCCTTCATAACATTGTTCAACAAATTTATCTTTCAGAGAATAGTTGCCTGTCTTTATCTTTTTCTTAATAGACCTACCTTTAACCAAACCAAAAAACATCTCATGCAATACTTCAGCATCAGCTTTTTCTTGATAGGCAGATTTTCTACCTCCCCCTTTATTTCCTAATGCGTTCTTACTTCCTAATGGTGCTGGCATAATGTTTAGACATTAAAAGGTTGATAGA
>JAGLZG010000244.1 GCA_023131705.1 Nanobdellota archaeon | reverse complement strand
TTTATTCCATGTTCAACCACCAATCACAGATTGGTGGAATAAAATGTTTCAATTGTTTTTGTTCCTTTATCTTCCTTTTTTCTTCTATAATTTTTAAAATAAATATAAAAACCAAAAGAAATAAAAACTTAATATTAATAATGCCTATATAATATATAAAAAGGTGATATAAATGGTCAAAGTTGCTATAAATGGATTCGGTCGTATAGGAAGATTAGTTCTAAGAGCAGGTTATGAAGAAAAAGATATTGAGTTTGTTGCTGTCAATGATTTAGGGGATATTAATACAATGGCCCATCTGCTTAAGTTTGATAGTGTACATGGAAAGTTTTCTGGAAAAGTAGATGTTAAAGGAAATGATTTAGTTGTTGATGGAAAGAAAATAAAATTTTTGTCAGAAAAAGAGCCTGAGAAACTGCCTTGGAAAGAGTTGGGTGTTGATGTTGTTGTAGAAAGTACTGGTATTTTCAGAACAAAAGAGGATGTTTCAAAGCATATTAAAGCAGGCGCAAAAAAGGTTCTACTAAGCTCTCCTGGAAAAGGGGATGAACCAATACAAACAGTTGTTATTGGAGTTAACAGCAATGATGCAAAAAAAGAAACTATTATCAGCAATGCTTCATGCACAACAAACAGCATTGCGCCTGTTATTGATGTTCTTGAAAAAGAGTTTGGAGTTGAAACTGGCTTTTTGACAACTGTACACAGCTATACAAATGACCAAAAAATACTTGATTTGCCGCATAGTGACTTGAGAAGGGCAAGAGCAGCTGCAATAAACATTATACCAACATCAACAGGAGCTGCAAAGGCTGTTGGAGAGGTTGTTCCTAATGTTAAAGGAAAGATGGATGGAATGGCAATAAGGGTTCCAACACCTAATGCCTCTATAACTGATTTGACAGTTGTTTTGAAAAAAGAGACAACAGCAGAAGATGTTAATAATGCCCTGAAAAAAGCAGCAAATAGTTATCTTAAGGGAGTCTTAGAATATTCTGAAGAAGAGCTTGTAAGCACAGATATTATTGGAAATCCTTATTCAGCAATTATTGACTCAAAGCTAACAAAATGCATTGGAAAATTATGCAAGGTTTGTTCATGGTATGATAATGAGTGGGGCTTCAGTATGAGAATGATAGAGACAATAAAGTTGATGGGATAAATATGATAAAATCTATCAAGGATTTAGACATTAAAGGCAAAAGAGTTCTTATTAGGGTTGACTTTAATGTCCCTATAGATAGCAAGGGGAAGATTACAGATGATTTCAGGATAAAAAGCGCAATTCCAACAATAGAATATCTTCTTAATAATGGGGCAAAACAAGTTGTTCTTATGAGCCATTTAGGCAGACCTCAAAAGGAATTAAAGGATGGCATGCCAGAGAAAGAGGTGAGGGAAAAATTTACACTAAAGCCTGTTGCAGAAAGGCTTGGCAAATTTATGAAAACAGATGTCGCTATGCTTGATGACTGCATTGGTGTAAAGCTGCCTCATAAAAGATTATGCTTATTGGAGAATCTTAGATTTTATAAAGAAGAGACAAAAAATGATAGTGGTTTTGCAAAAAAACTTGCTGAAAATGGAGATGTTTATGTTAATGATGCTTTTGGAACATGCCACAGAGCGCATGCTTCTGTAGAAGGGATTGTTAAATATTTCAAGGATTACGCAGCAGGACTCTTATTACAAAAAGAGATAGAAATGTTAACTCCCATAGTAAAAAACCCTGAGAAACCATTTTATCTTATTTTGGGAGGAGCAAAAGTAAAAGATAAGATTGGTGTTATTGAAAATTTACAAGATAAAACAAATAAAATACTAATTGGCGGGAAAATGGCTTTGGCTTTTGCAGATATGAATTATATTGATAAAGAAGATAAAGTAAAAGCCGGGGAGCTGCTTAAAAAATATGCTAATAAAATTATTCTTCCTGTGGATTATGTTTTAGAGAATGTAAAAGATGTAACTGCAGATAGTTTGCCAGATGATATAAGGGCGTATGATGTTGGGCATGATACAATCAGTGACTGGAAAAGAGTTTTAGAAGATGCTAAAACAATTGTCTGGAATGGACCATTAGGTTATTTTGAAAAAAAGCCGTTTGACAAGGCTACAAATGAACTAGCAAGATATTTGGCGTGCAGCAAAGCAACTACAATTATAGGGGGAGGGGATAGTTCAAGCGCTGTCAGAAAGCTT
>JAGLZG010000243.1 GCA_023131705.1 Nanobdellota archaeon | reverse complement strand
ATATTAATTTACACCTCAACTTTTACCCTTTTTTTTATATATCATAATATAAAATCATATTAATTATATATATGTTTATTTTTAATTTTAATTTTTCCTAAAAGCTCCATCAAACCACCACTCCACATCATCATTGAGCTTTATCCAATATCCCAATCCTGGTTTCATTTTATCCAGCGTATTCAATGCATAGGCTCTATGCGGATTAAATGACTTCCATTCATTATTTTCATAGGCAAAAACAGCTGAATAATCATCAGATACATTTCCTAAAACATAACTGATATTATTTTCTGTTGATGAGGGGTAATTAATTAGATTCCAGTCTTTTTTTAAATTAAATATTGTATTATTAATTCCAATACCTTCAATTACAATATCTCCTGTTGTGTTAGTCCAAAAGCCTATAAAGCCAGCTACGTTGTCCAATTTTTTATAGCTCCCATCTACATAACTATAAAGCGGATCTATTGATACATTCTCAACTGGCCTGATTGGCAATGAAAATAGATTCCAGCCATCTGTTAAAGTTAAATTATATAATTGGCTGATAACAGTGACAGAACCGTTAATAGTTGTTGATGGGACACTTACTGGAGGTGAATAAGAGGCTTCTATTAATTCA
The DNA here is from genome assembly GCA_023131705.1 of Nanobdellota archaeon. Lineage (GTDB taxonomy): Archaea > Nanobdellota > Nanobdellia > Woesearchaeales > B3-WOES > JAGLZG01. Next base: position 5,107 of record JAGLZG010000243.1, on the reverse strand, counting down.
GCATCAAGATTCAAAAAACTATCACCTTTATTTTTTAGACTAAAAACTATTTTACATATAGTCCCAGTTCCATTTACACCTGTTTGGTTTTCATATCTGGTTATAGCAAAGGATATTTCTCCATTTGCATTATCTATATCACTTGTTGCAATGGAAGTAGCTGCCCCGTCTTTTTTCAAAAAATCTCCTTCAATTATACTAAAGCCATTTAAGATGCTTTTATTAAATAATAATGTAATGTCAGCACTGAAAATCTTATCAGTTGCATTTATATCTATAGATATTTCAAAACTATTATCCACAGTTTGATTTGCTGGATTGACATACACATTATTAACTGCTATAGCACCCTCTACCAAAAACAAAAACATTAAAATCCATATTGTTCTTTTTATTATTTTTTTCATTATTAGTTCACCCCAATATCAAAGATTATATTATCTGCTGACATAACAGTTGGCCATTGCCCTGTTGAGGCATTGTGGAAGCTTTCTTCTGTTAATAAAAATCTCAATGAATAATTGCCATTAGACATATTAACTTCTCCTGGCGGTGGTCTTGTTGGATTTGAAGACTGGGGTTCTGCCCATAAATTATTAGCAGGGCAATAACCGCCAGCTAAATAATTATTGTTATTTCCACCTTCAGGAGCAGAGCACCATAAAACATGATATGAGCTATCAATACTAAAATTTTTTTCAATGTTTCCGTTTCCATCTGTTGTGAAATGATCAAATAATATATAACCTGTTATACAATGGTCTGGATGCTCTTCAACCCATTCATCGCCAATATTGCATGTGGTAGTGCAATAATCATGATCCCACCATCTTCCTATATAACCTATCTTTTCATTTGAAACATTATCCCCATCATCTCCATATATGCAAGCTGGTTTTCCTTCAAGTTTCATTTGATAGCTAAAGTTGGGCTTTAGATTATGCCCAATTAATTTTCCTGTAAATGTATTGCCATGATTATCATAGGTGATATTAGCTGAGGCTAATGAATAATTATACTGATAGATATATTGTGTAATGTTTTCGTCTTCAGCTGCCAATGAGACAATTTTTTGTTTTTCATATTCCGTCCCATAATAATACCCAACTGTTGCCAAATCCAGAAGATGAACCTTATTATCCAGATCTACATCAGCATTCTCACAATCTAACCAGCATCCTTTATCAGATGAGCAGCCATAACAAAGGCCTATCTTGGCTAAATCCCAAATATCAACATCATAATCACCCTCTACATCGTGGTCTGTATCTCCTCTCAGCCATACATCCACGGTCCATGAATGTGTATCATTAAAAGGAATATCATTATCATAAACATTAGTGGTTACACTATGTTCTCCAATATCATATAATACAGAGGAGTAAGTCCATGTCTGATTAGATGATATGGTTTCCCTATCCAATAACCATTCATATGTTAAATTATTTGGGTCATATGAAAGCTGGTCAAAATCAACACTTAAACCATTAAATGTCTTAACCTTTTCTTTTTCTGGCGAAACAGAATAGATTATATTCACCCTGTAGCTATAATTTGATGTTTTGTTAACATTTCCAGCACCATCAACACCTGTTAAATGGTAATCATAATCTCCAATAAAAAGATTTGAAATATTTGCATAATACTTATTATTCATCTTAGATGTTGAATAATTTGTTCCATTAAAATTAAAAGTAACTAAGCTGATCCCTGAATATCTATCAGCATAATCCACAGTAAAGGCATATGTATCATTAGGGATATAACCTGACTTATCATTTGGATTAATATCTACAGAAACAAGATAAGGTGGAGAATTATCTATTATAAATTCTTCAGTAGATGTTTGCACAGTTTGTATTCCATCATCCATGCGCAATAAGATAAAATAATTAGTCCCATCGTCTGCTGTAGTAGTATTCCACAAAATATTGCAGTCATTGAAGGTAGAATGATCTCCATCAGTATCTTCACATATTGTTGTATTAAGAAGATCCAAATCGGTTTCAATTAATATCTCATTTTCTCCTTTTTTTGAACAAGATACGATTCCTGCTAATTGTGTAAGTGAATCAGATGATTTCCATGAAAAGTTTATAGAATATTCACCAGACATGAATGATGCAGGAGCACCAACCTCGTCATCAATAGTTTTATAATATTCATTTACATACAAGCTGCCATCTGTCCTTGTACTGTACACCCTCATAACATCATCATTTTTTGTATCTATCAATTTTACATCGTCTGAATAATATCCCCTGTTTGTAGTTGCTCCTACCCTGACAAGGCTCCACGAACCAGCATTATATGTAGCTTCACTTATCTGATAGCTCCTATCTGAACTATATATTTTGTTTTGATCAGTATTTTGCCCATCTCCTGATGTAATTGCATAAGTCTTTTTTCCAAGACGACCTAAAGTGGCTATAGTAAAATTAGAATTTGTGGCATTCCATGTGTATTCATAGCCATATCCTTTTATAGAAGTAAAATACACTCTTGTTGTGCTGTCATTTCTTCCATCGCCTATATATACATCATATAATTCATAACCTGCAACTCCATCCATATCCAATACGCTCCAGTTTCCTGCTGTAGAGTTCCATGTATATTCATAGCCATGGCCATCTGTATTTGCACCATAAACTCTATATGTAGTATCATTTCTTCCTTTGCCAACAGCAACAGCATAAAATCCTAAACTTTGTTCACCAAGAGTTGAAATATTCCATTCATGGGTTGTTTCATTCCAGCTGTATTCATATATTGTATCAGATGATGTTATAGAACTATTGTACTGGTAGGAAATATTGATATTTTCCAGTCTCATTAAAGCAGTTCCACCACTGCTATTCACCAAAAAAGGAACATCGCATGTTCCACCTGGTTTTTCAGAACATCCGTCAAGGTAATCTGTTAAATTTTGTGTAATGTTAATTGTATCAGAACCATTAAAATCTCCTGTGTAATTCCATATTTTCCTATCATCAAGCCAAACCTCCGGGTCTGTTAAAACCCTTTCACCATCATAAAACAAAACTTGTTTATTGTCCCCTACAACAAGCAAGGCCTCATTTGCCACTCCATCTCTTCTGTAATCCACACCAAATAAAGCGCCACTTGTTCCACTTGACAGTTTTGTTATTGAATTAGATAAACTCCCGCCTGAAGAATTATATTTCCCTAAATCCCCTTCTCTTCCTACTATCAAAGCTTCTGTTCCATCAGGGCTAAATGCAACATCTTCCAAGTAGTTATATCCAAAACAATAAGTATCATCAATCTTTCCTTTGCTGGTGTTATACAAAGCCACTGCCCCAATCATGCCAGAAGAACAGCCTAAATTCCACTTAGCTCCTCCACTATCTCCTGCTATCAATGCCTCTGTTCCATCAGGATTCCATGCAATCTTATGAGGCCACATGGCTACACCTGTTCCAGCACCTTCTCTTTCTACCATTGTTATAGTTCCATCAGATGACTGGTATTTCATCATCCTGCCCCACGCACCCATTAATGCTATGCTCCCATCAGGGGAATAAGAAACTGCTAATATTGGAAAACCAGTTGGAAAGCTGCCAGGCAGATTACCGGAAATATCACTGATAGAACTTAAGTTATAAAATAATAATTTTTTATTATTTCCAGAAATCAATGCTTCATTAGTCCCATTCCTATAAGAAACATCTAATAATGATACTGTTGTTGATGTTGTCAAATTCGTAAAAGAAGAGTCTGTGGAATTATACCTTAAAACAGTTCCGGAATCACCGACAATTAATGCTTCTGAGCCATTCCAGTTAAAAAAAACAGAGTTGAATGTAAAAGTAACCCCTGAATCAAGTGTTGTCATTGCCTTTGTTGTAAAATTATATTTAAAAACCTGGCCTTCATCTCCCACTATTAACGCCATATCGCTGTTTGGTTTTGCTGCAATATGATATAATATCCCGCTTGTCCCATCCCTTAAGGTTGTAAGCGCATTATCAGTTGCATTATAGCGTAAAGCAATCCTTCCGCTACCTACCATAATAGCATTGCTGTTATTATCAAATTCAATATCATTTAGATTAACATTTTTGCCTGTAGAAAGATTGCACAAAACTGGATTGCATGAGCTATTAAAAACCAAAGCAATACCTCCTAAACCAGTAATAATTGCCTGTGTTCCATCAGGAGTGTAAGAAACACCCCTAAGAGACTTTGTTGTTCCTGTTGTCAGGACTGTTATACTATCATCAGATGAATTATATAATACTGCATTTCCCCCATCACCAACAACTAAGGCTTCTGTTCCATTGGGGTTATATTTAACATCTCTCCAGGTTGTTGATATGCTGCTGATAAGAGTACCGCAAGTTGCCCAATTATTTGTATTTAGGCTGCTTAAACCACAGGATAGATTATATTTGGTTATTCCTTTAGAATATGTGCTTTTATAACCTGCAAACAAAGCTTCTGTTCCATCTGGTTTTATATCAACTACTATCTCAATCCAGCAATTTCCGCCGCATTGATTAGAAAGATTTGAAACAATACCTGTATTGCTATTATAATGAAATAAAGGCCCGTTCCAGTCGCCGCCACCAACAGCATAACTGCCATCTGGTGAGTATGCTACGCTTGTTAAATAATAAGGAGAGGCTGTCTTTGATGTCATTGTTCTTGACACAGCATTATACAACAGTAATTTGCCATCTTCTGTAACCAATGAAGCTTCTGTTCCATCTGGTTTAAAACTGGAATCTCTTATATAAGATGTTGTACCACTATCAATTGCAGCAATTATCGAACCATCTGTTTTATTTAATAAAGCAACATAGCCCCTCATCCCTGCAATCAGGATTTCATCAGTGCCATTTCTCATAGACATAGTATAAATATTATAATTGGGGTCATAATTAACAATGCCTAAATCAACTTTCTTTACATCAATGAATGCGTAATCTAATGTAATATTTTTATGTATATTAATATAAACACTTTCAGAAGCGTTTGCATATAAAGTGTGCGCTAGTTCGCTATCATTAAAAGCATTTACTGTATATGTCCTAAATAAAGAAGGAGAAGCAGATGCAACATAAAACCTGTTAAAGCTGTCATT
>JAGLZG010000242.1 GCA_023131705.1 Nanobdellota archaeon | reverse complement strand
TTTCTCCTCTATTTCCCTCTTTGTAGGCTTTTTCTTCCCAAAGTAAGCAACATTCTTAGAAACAACTTTATCCCCAACCCTCTTTGACTGCTTCAGATAATAGTAAGGCTTCCCATTTATGATCTTCCTAACAACATACACCATACAAACACTTAGGTACTACATATATTTAAAGGTTTGGTTTTAGGGACTACACTAAATAAATGTTTGATTAAAGGGTGTTAAATGAAATTCAGGCTGGCTAGATAGTCTCACATTCGTCGAGAAATTAATTTGTAGAAAGGGGGGAGTTCTTAAATTCAATAACATTAAAAAGTAAAATCATCATCAGGAGATTTAGAGATACATAATTTATCATACCCATCCAGATTAATAGTATACTCTATTGTCCCAATGCCTTCCGGGAGCCCATTAATGAAAGAATCAGGTATAATTCTGGGAAATTCATCCATTACATCAAATAACTTTTGGTCAACAATCCTAAACTTCAATTTTGAGTATTCCTCATTATATATGGGCGAGTATCCTGCGACAGCTAGTGTATTCTCAAATTTGGAAAGACTTTCAACATTCTCTTTTAATTTTTCCTGTATCAATCCAATTAAAAGAGGAAGGTCATTCTCTGCTCCTTGTTCTTCACGAAGACGTAAACTGAAAAACATAAGTTTGCCGTTTTCTGGAGGAGAAAGCTGTTCAATTCCGTGTACTTTATGTGTTCTGTTCTGTTGTTTTGTTGTTGCTTTTGCTTCTATAGATTTTCCCTTCATTTCGAAATCATGTCTGCTTGAAAATGGTCCACGCCAACTATTAACTGCTTTGTTTACATCTAATTTTTTAAACAACCAATTATAAAGGAACCATAGCTCAGCATATAGTCCGATTATTTGCTCATATGATAACATCTCTTTAGGAACTTGTCCCCAAAAGCGCCGCCATTTTGATATTACATTAGCCACAATTTCCTGTGGTTCTCCGCTTTCCAGACACTCAACAATATCCTTTGCTATAACATTAAAAATTATATGTCCATTTGAATCTTGACATATGATATCTAAATATCTTTGAGGTTTAGACCCCCCCACAACTAAATCTTTTGTAACAACAGATAGCCCTCTGCTTTGAGAATCGCTTAATCCTTCTTCCTTGTCGTTTAATGGTATAAGTATATGACGCTGTTTATTTGAATCTACACCAGCATATAATTTTTTAGATAGTTCAGGTAATAACAATCGAGCATTAAGATTATCTCCTTTTGGTGGTTCAGATTCCAGAATCTTCCAAACCTCATCATTAAACATCATTCAACAGGCCTCCATGATACGGTCCCTTCCATATATGCCTCAACTGGCTGTGGTTGATTTGAATATGGAAATGAAATTGCGATTGCAATTAAATCTCTCGAATTAGAATCTGTAGTGTCATCATAAAGTGCACGCCTGACTATGCCCTTCTTCTTTCCAGGTTGTGAACTCTTACTTATAGGGTAAAGTAAAATTAATCCATCCGTTGGGGCTCTAACCTCACGAGCTGCTCTATTTTTTGCGATATTTTTTTCTGCTACAATTTCCTCTACTTTTTTCTTTTCTTCGGCTGTCAGCCCGATAGCTTCATCACTTGGACTTGTTATTACACCCAATGATACCTCAGAATTACGCAGCCTAGTTCGGCTTATCTGATTGATCTTAACACCCTCCAATCCCCAATCTGCCTCACCAAGTTTTGGATCCAGTGATTCTCTTCCACCTATTGCCACAGTCCAGTTAACTAGTTCACCTATTAACAACTGTTTTTTAATATATGCAGATATTAATGGCAAGGATACGTTACGTATTTCACTATCAACCTCATAATTAGTTAAGAATTTAATAATTTTCTCAGCAGGTATTGAAGACCAGAAGGATCCTTTTTTTGATGATTCTGGTTTTCCCAAATCAGATACAAAAGATTTTACGGAAGCTAGATTTTTCTCTGCCTGAAATGCCAAGTCATTTGGTCTACTAAATGGAAATTTAAATGTTTGCTCTATTTGTCCACTATAACTTTGTGCGATAGTTGTTTCCGATGCAAATCTTCTTTTTAGTCTACTCGTAACCTGCATCTGAGGATGTGTTTTTATTCGCATACCTACTTCTAGGGGTGTCAAAGACTGTTCTTCAAATACTTGGATATCATCACGTAATTTGTGTTCTACTAATGCTAAATCTCTAAACCAATCAGCCAGTTCAGGTGTAGTATACACTCTTGTTAAATCATCATAGCCCTCCCTAAAACCAAACCAACGACCCATTTGCATCAGTGTGTCGTACATTACCGTTCTTCTCACAAAAATACTGACTAACAATCCTTCAAGAGTCAATCCCCTTGAAAGTTTGTTTCCCCCTATTGCAATAGTCTTTAAGTTTGGTTCTGTTTCATAGTCTAATACATCTCCAGTAGCACTATTAAGCGTCCTTATTTGTATCGATTCAAAAAATGGACCAATATGTTGTTCAATTTCTTCAAAATCAATTACTTTTTCAGGATGTTGTTGTTCAGTTAAAGATACAAAGTCTTCATCCCATATTTTTTTTAATCTATCAAGAATACCTTTATCTCTGTTATAACGCCACTCGTCCTTCAATTCTTTAAATTTCTCTTCTACAGCATCACGAATTTGCAGTTGATCGTTAATACGGAAGCTAATATGTACAAGCATTGTTGCTGGAAAGTCTTCAGAAATTCTAAATGACCTAGCTGCTCCTGCTAAAATAAAACTAAGTATTGCTTTTTCCATTACTGGAGGCATTTGAGATTCTTGTAACATTATCAGATCTTGGTCTGAAATATGTCTTATTACATCAATCCCTTCAATAAATTCTTCTGAAACATCATCCATTCGTCCAAATAGTTCTTCTGCTCCATAGTAATCTGGAGGTTTTGGCAAATCAACCATAAAATTCTTAGGATATAAATCATCACTTAGGTTAGGATCATAATTATCATGAGGAATTAATACATTTGCAAATGGTGTAGCAGTATAGGCTACATATACTTTTCGATGAAACCTGTTAAGTAAATTTCGTACTAGGCCATTTATTACAGAGGGTTCTTCATAATCTTCAGGTAATTCTTCTCCTTCAGATTGATATGATCCTTTTGTATCAACACTGGCTAAATCTGCCTCATCATCAATAACTATTAAAGGGATTTTCTGCCTTACCTCATCCGAAGCATCATCCAACCACTTAAGCAACCTACGTAGAACATGACCGTTTTTCTTAACTACAAGCAACACTGGTTGTGAGCTTTGCAAAGCAGTAGTATTCACAAATCCTGGCCGAAAATCACCGTTGAGTTCCGGACGTGTGAATTCAAACCATTGTTTTCCTATTGGGGGAATGGGCACTCCTTGGCCATCAACAGTACCTACAAGTTCTTTCTTTAATCGTCTTTGTGTTTGTAAACGCAGTCCATTATCAATTCCAGTAAGTACAATAATCAACCTATATCCTGAATCGGCAGCCTTAGCTATTAGGGCTGTATAATTCGATGTTTTTCCACTTTGTACAAAGCCCAGTACCAATCCTCTTTTGTCAAAGGGGGTCACTCCATTGGGATTAGCCAGTCTCCCTAAAGTTCTGTCAGTTTCTTTATCAAGTGATTGAACCGATGGATTTGACCATCCTTTAGAAGTTAATAAATACTGTCTTAGAGCAGGCCAATAATACCAATTAGATCTATCTTGCTGGCTTAACCATTCTACATGTTCTTTGTCATCTACAACCATACTTGCAGGTTTCAAAACTATAGTTTTTTCTTCTTCCAGTGTTTTTTTAATATCATCTTTATATTCTTTAGGAATGGCTGGATTATTAATAGCATCATCAATAGAGAGGTCACTTGATATAAGATATCTTGCTAATCCAAGTGCTTCAGTATAATTCATTTTATAATCTCTCTCCAAATAATGATTTACGTAATCTTTGAAATACCTGTTTTATAATTGGTTTTTCAGTTTCAGTCGCAACCTCAATTGCTTTCTCTTCCATTTCTTCAAATAGAAATTTTGGTGGTTCGATACCATAGGATGTACCAAAAGACTTTGAAGATTCTGATTTATCTGGATTACTTCCAGATTCTTTTTTATCAGTTTCCGGAGCTTGTGTAGTACATTTGGATTGAACTGATGGTTTGGAAGATAATTTCTTCTTTCCATCATAATGCTCCCTAGCCAATCGGACTGCGGGCATAATTACTTTTTCTATATCCTCTTTAATTTGAACTGGTAATTGCACACTCATTTTAGCAACGTTTATTTTAAAAGCATTATCAAAAACAGGAGAAAAATTTAGCTCTATTCTAGATAATTTAGTATGTTCATCACGAGTTCTTATACCACACCAACCTCCACTTTGTATCATCCTATTGGCACGATATATATAGAACCCTTGTTGTTGATTCCAATTTTTAGGCCCTGAAGCATGCCTAAAACTGTCAGGAGATGAAAACTCTTCTTTAGTAGGTAAAATATAGGGTTGTAATAGAATTTTACCTCTCGCACCCTCATGAATCAATTTTACCTTGTGGTGGGTTAATTCTTTGGTCTCTGATTCATTTCTGGCAAATGGATCCCACGGTTCTATTTTATTAAAGTTAAGATAAATCTCTAATGGTTCTCTACTGGTTTCATGTGCTAAGAATTTATGGAATACCATAGCCAAGTATCCTTCCAATTCTCTGCACATAGATATTAGTTTTTTTCTTGCTGGTTCACCATATGGGTGTTTAAAACCAAGCATTCTATCAACTCTTTGCCATAATACTACTGTGCCTTTGTGTTCATTTAATGGATCACGTAACAAAGATAAAATTTGCTTTTCCTTTGGTTCGATTATTTCCCATTTATTCGTTTTTTCAATATGGGCTAAATCCCAACAAAAGGCAGGAATAAAGTTAATTTCTTCCATTGTTCTGCTTGCTACATAAAAACATTGGCATTGACTCATTGATGCTGTTTTTAATCCTAAACCAAATTTTCCCAAATCCTCTTTATTATATGCCCTTTCAGAACCATACCTCATAGCTTCTTTTAATTCATCGACAGTCATTCCCTTACCATTATCCGAAATTCTAACAAATGATTTATCTCCGTCGAATTCAACTAAAATATCAATACGAGTAGCTCCTGCTTCAATTGAATTATCAACTAAATCAGCCACAGCCGTAGAAAAATCATATCCTATGTCTCTAAGTGATTTAATCAATCGCTTTGCGCTTGGTATTAATTCATGGGCTTCTGTCATTTTTTACCTACAATTTAATTAATTTATTAACGCATAAGGCAACGTTAAATGCAAGTAAAGGAGGTACAGCATTTCCAATCTGCTTGAACTTCTTTGTTATTGTTCCTTCAAATGTGAAATCATCAGGAAATGATTGTATCCTTGCAGCTTCTCTGGGAGTATATGTTCTTGCTTGTGTTGGATGTATGAACCTATTACCATCTTTGGAAAGATGAGCAAAAACTGTTGTGCTTGGCATTCTTGCTTTCTGCTTTCTGTACTTATCTTCAAAAGATAACATATCATACTTTATTAATCTTCGGGCAATTTCAGGCATTCTTTTCATGAAACCCTTTGCAGTTTCTCCCTGTTTCATAAGCCTGAATAGTTTAATATCAGAAATTTGCTGACTTCTGCTTATATGATGATCAATAAATTTATATCCATTTGGCCTGACAAAATTAAAAAATCCTACACCAGATTGTGTAATTCTGCTAAGATGTTTTTCAAATCTACTTCTATTTAAGTCAATCTTATCTTTACCATTATTGATTGATGGGTTCTTTTTCCTGATCTCTTCTTTTTGATTCTCTGTAAGTCCAGTATAAGTCACTTTTGGACTGACTCTCGGAAGGTCTCCAATTGCCTCATAAACAGATACATAAGGTTTAAGCCCATTAGATAAAAATTCATCTGGATTATCACAAGAAGGGTCAAAATGGGTGGGTTCTATATTTGGAACATTAATCTTTTTCCAGGATTTTTTAACACCTATCAAAATAACTCTTTCTCTTTTTTGAGGAACACCAAAATTTACAGCATTGAGAAGGTGCCATTTTTCTTTTTTGTCATTCTCAAAATTATAACCCAAATCTTCGAAATCAGATATTAATTTCTCTATGATCTTCTTTTCATTTGAGTCTTTTTTTGAAAGAATACCTTTAACATTCTCTATCACAACAATGTTCGGTTCTACTCCTTTAACTACATCTCTAAAATGTTCGTAAAGATTATCCCTTTTATCTTTTTTGAATTTTTCAATTTTTTTACCAAATCCTGATCTTGGTCCTATCAAAGAAAAAGACTGGCAGGGTATGCCTCCAACAACAATAGAAACATTTCCCTTACATTCATCAACAATTTTTTTAAATATTCTGCCTTTTGTAATATCTCCTTCAATTACTTTTTTATCACCATACCTCTTTCTCAAAGTCTGGCAGGCATATTTATCTATTTCAACAGCCCGAAATAACTCAAAAACTGGATTCCCTGAACTATCCTTAACCATCTCAAAACCAAGAGATAATCCAGCTACTCCTGCAAACAAATCAAGTATTTTAATAGTCATATCATAATCCTCTCTTTTTAAGTTCTTCTGATATTCTTCTATAGACCTTATTAATATCCTTTCTTAATAAATGTTCCCAAAATCTTAAAACTTTCCACCTTTCTTTTCCTAATATTTTATTAACTTTTTTATCTCGTTCAACATTCCCATTTATCTTGGATCTCCAGAATTCCTTATTTTTATCAGGCTCTATAAAGCATTTTGGACATTTATGCCAGAAACACCCATCAATGAAAATTGCAAGTTTAAATTTTGTAAAAACTATGTCTGGTTTACCGGGAAGTTTTGAATGAATCCTATATCCTCTGATTCCTTTTGAAAATAAAAGTTTCCTCAAATCAACTTCGGGCTTTGTATTCTTACCCTTAATCATAAACATATTATAACTTCTTTGTTTCTTTGTGTGAACATCTACCATTTTAAAAAATAATCTTTCTTTTAAATTCTCTTAATTGGCTTTTTCCTTCTTTCTCTTTCTTATGAAATTCATTATGGTGTTTTTTGCATAAAAAACAAATAGTTTTGTTTTTGGAATGACTTTGCAGAAAACACTTCATAGTTTTATAAACATCAAATTTGGATAATCCATCATTAAAATTGTCTTTATTTATTTTGGCACATTCAATAAATATCTGTGGCCTGTCTTTAGAAAAATGAACAGTATCAATTTGACCTTTATTCTTACAATCTTTAAACTGACATTTTCCAATCAGCTTTTTTTCAGGATTGAAGAAATCTCTTATGATGTTTCTAGTTTCTCCCGAAAGAATATTGTAAAAACTTTTCTCAGAATCTGCTATCACCCACGTATTTTTATACTTTTGAAGATTGTTTGGTGGATATAACTTTATTAATTCATCAAGAAAGCCTTCTTTCTTTTCTTTTATCAAAAACAAGATAATTTTTCTGCTCTGATTGGTTGAATAAAGAAAAAGTTTGCCCTTATCTGAATTTCTTAATTTATACTTCTTCAGAATATCCCATGAAACCCAACCTCTTGTGTTTTTATGGCCCAATAACTTATCAAGTTGTCTAGTAGAAAATCCCGATTTAAGAAAGTTTAACAGTACAAGGTATTCTGTTTTATCCATATTATGATCATATAAACACTGCTTATATAAAAATTATTCCCCTGACTCTTCTAAATATAGTATGCTTCGCATAGATTGATTATAACAATTAATAATAAAAAACTATGGCAGTCCCTGAATCATCGGCAACGCAAAAATTGAATTTAACAACCAATCTTTGTTATCTCCTTCTCCCAAAAAACCTTTTTCCTCTTGAGTTATCTCTTCTTGGTCCCCTGTTATATCCTCTGTTATCTCTCCTGCTGCTGGTTTGAACAGCCATCACTCTTTCAACATAAGGTTTCTCCATCTTTTCAATTGAAAAATCGCGGTATTCACTAAGGATCCTTGAGAAATTATCATGGTCAAAGTCGCATAACAGATTAACAACTTTTCCATTCTCTCCTGCTCTTGCTGTCCTTCCTATTCTGTGGACATAATCTTTAGCATCCTTTGGAATCTCATAGTTATAGATATGGGAAACATTGTCAATATGCAGACCTCTGGATGCAACATCAGTGCAGACCAGTACACTCACCTTGGCATCGTTGAATAAACTGATTGTTTTTGTTCTTTTATTCTGTGAAAAGCCGCCGTGAATGGCAATAGCATTAATCTTATTCACTTTAAGATTTTTAACAACAAAATCAACAGTTCTCCTTGAATTGCAAAAAACCATGACTAATCCTGATTTCTCATGCCCTAACAGATGCACAAGCAGGGACAGTTTCATGTTTCTTGGGACATCATAATAAACCTGCTTAAGCTTGGAAGGATCAACATATTTCCTTACTGCAACTATTATTGGTTTTTTCATATACCTGTTGGATAATTCTTTTATTTTAGAAGAGATTGTAGCAGAGAAAAATAATGTTTGCCGTTCAGTTGGACATGACCTGATAATCCTTTCTACATCTTCCATAAATCCCATGTCAAACATTCTGTCAGCTTCATCCAGAACCAATAGCTTGATTTTAGACAGATTAATTGTTCTTCGCTGAAGATGATCCAATAATCTTCCTGGTGTAGCCACAACCACGTTAGCCCTGGACAAACCCTTGATTTGCGGGCCAATGGCAACACCGCCATAAATACTAAGCACAGAAAGATGTTTCCTAAAAGAAAGTTGTGAAAGTGAGTCCTTTACCTGCTCTGCAAGCTCTCTGGTTGGAGCAAGTATCAATGCCTGTAATCCTTCATTGGGAATCACATGCTCTACAATACCGCAGCCAAAAGCCAGTGTTTTTCCAGAACCGGTTGCTGATTCTCCTATTACATCCTTCCCTTCCATGATTGCAGGGATAGATTTTTCCTGGATCTCGGTTGGTTCAGTAAATCCTGATTCCCTGATAACATTCAATAGTTCATGGCTTAAGCCAAAATCTTCAAATAACTTCATTATTCTACCTCGTTAAGCACTTTTTCAAGAAAAAGCGAAATGCTCATAAAACAAGTGCTCTCTCATCATGCTTTCTAATCAGAAATATTAACGTATGCTTTATAAATCTTTCTATTTTATAACTACTATTAGAGGACTATCTAACAGAGACACTTTATGTTAACCAGAAAAACTCACTTCCTCAGCCACTCAGCCTCTTCCTTATCCAGATCCAGCTCAGAACTTATCTTATCAGCCATATCTTTGTTCTTTTGAAAGATAACCCTGAAATAATCAATGCTTTTCAAAACCTCTCTTGAAGAAGTGTGAGTATAAGAGGCAATCTTTGCAGCAATCGCTTTCCTTTTCATGTTCTTTCTATTAGCCCAGAATATCTTTAACAGCCTTCCAGTTGGCTTATACTGTACAAATTTGTCATACTTCTTATCTTTGCTTACAGCAACCCCTGCTGTAATTAAGGCATTTATATAAACTAAAAACCTCCAGTGCTGCCATCTCCTAATACGCCTGTTAAAAATATCAGCCTTGCTTAACTTGTCATAAGCCCTTGCCAAATCCTCAGGCTTAGTGTATTCTTCAGGAATATTTTTATCCAGCCATAATAACTGCTCATTTAAATTCTCTTTAACATAATCAAAAGCGCCTATTGCTACCTTGGGATCAGTTGTCTTCAAAACCTTTGTCAAAGCAGTTATTATATCCTGCTGCTGCTCTCTCTGGCTTAATTCATCTAAACTTTCTTTTGTTATCTTTTTTTCCTCACCAGCCAACTGCTGTAAATCATTTATAGCAGCCCTCAAATCCCCACCAGCCATCCTGCTCAATCCCTTTAAAATATTATCTTCACATTTAACACCCTCTTCCTTGCAAATTCTTTTTAACATCTTGAAAATATCCATATAATCCAGTTCATTAAATTTAATCAGAACAGATTTGCTTCTTAAGCTGTTAAACTTAAAATCCCAGGGATTAGTTGCAGTCAGTATGATTGGAAAACTTGTTTTTTCTATTAATCTTATCATAGCCTGCAGTCCTCCTCTGTCTTTATTTCCAGCCAGCCCATCAACTTCATCAACAAGAATAACCTTTCCCTTGCTGAACAGGCTTTGCTGCCCAACAGCGCCGCCTACCTTCAGGTTGATCTGTTCCTTATTTCTGAACTCAGAAGCATTAACCTCAACAACCTCTAACCCAAGCTCATTTGCAGCAGCATAAACACCGCAGGTTTTTCCAATTCCACTGCCCCCATAAACAAAAGCAGCATTTTTCCTCTGCCTCTTGAAATTAGAAATAAAATCCTTCAGGTCCTTTAAAGCCTCATCCTGTCCAACCATCTCATTTATTTTTACAGGACAGTATTTTCTTATATATGGTTCTCCCATAAGAAAAGGTAATTGAGATTTATTTATTAAGTTTTGTATAGTGGGTTATATAATAAAAATATAGTAATATTTATAAAACACTTCTCAAATATATAACATAACATGGAACTTCCCAAGCAGTATAATGCAAAAGAATCTGAAAAGAGATGGTCCGAGTTTTGGGAGAAAAACAAGATATACAAGTTTGATCCTAAAAGCAAAAAGCCAATTTACAGCATAGATGTACCGCCGCCTTATGCTTCTGCAGGCCACTTGCATATAGGACATGCTTTACACTACACTCAGTTTGAGATAATAGCAAGATTTAGAAGAATGAATAACTTTAATGTTCATTTTGCGCCTTGTTTTGATAATAACGGCCTGCCAACAGAAAAATATGTTGAAGAGAAATTTAAGATTTCCAAAGCAACAACAACAAGAGCTGAATTTAGGAAATTATGCAGGGAAGAAAGCGCCAAGGTTGAAAAATCCTATGCAGACAGGGTATTTAAGGCACTGGGCCATAGCTATGATTGGGATTTACTGTATACAACAATTGATCCAGAAGCCCAGAAAGTAGCGCAGACATCTTTCTTGGATTTAGTTAAAAAACAAGAGTGCTATCAGGCAGAAGAGCCGACTATATGGTGCACCCATCATCAAACAGCTCTGGCGCAGGCAGAAGTAGAAGACTTGCAAAGAACAACAAAACTAAATTACATCTACTTTGATATGGAAGATGGATCAAAAATAGAAATAGCAACCACAAGGCCTGAATTATTGCCAAGCTGTGTTGGAATATTTGTCCATCCAGATGATAAAAGATACAAAAACCTGGTAGGAAAAAATGCAGTAACCCCTATATTCAGGCAAAAAGTTCCTGTAATGGAAGATGAAAAAGTAGATATGGAATTTGGTTCTGGTATAGTTATGATTTGTACTTTTGGGGACACAACAGATATTGACTGGTGGAAAAGATTCAAGCTCCCTCTAAAAATATGCATAGATAAAGAAGGTAAACTAAACAAACTTGCCAGACAATTCAAAGGAATGACAATTCCAGAGGCAAAAGAAGCAATAATAAAAGAACTAGACAGCCAAGGAACACTAATAAAACAGGAAGATCTGCAGCAGACAGTTGGAGCTTGCTGGAGATGCTCAACACCAGTTGAATTCATAGTTACAAAACAATGGTTTATCAGCACATTAAAACACAAAGAGGCATTGATAAAACAGGGAAGAAAAGTAAACTGGTTTCCTGCTTTCTATAAGGCAAGGTACGAAGATTGGGTTAATAATCTTGCATGGGACTGGTGCATCTCAAGACAAAGATTCTATGGAGTTCCAATTCCAGTATGGTATTGCAAAAAATGCAGCAAGCCCTTATTTCCAGAGCCAAAAGACCTGCCATTAGACCCTGCAGGCAGCAAACCAAAAAGACCATGCACTTGCGGCTCTAATGATTTCCTGCCAGAAGAAGATGTTTTTGACACATGGATGACTTCTAGTATGAGTCCTGAAATAACAATAAGATGGCTTGAAAAACCAGGGCAATTCAAAAAAATGTTTCCAATTTCATTAAGGCCTCAAAGCCATGATATCATAAGAACATGGGCTTTTTACACTATATTAAAATCATATTTACATTTTAACGAAATACCTTGGAAAGACATAGCAATAGGAACCTATGTTTTAGACCCAAAAGGTCATGGAATGCATAAAAGCAAAGGAAACGCAATATGGACAGAAGATTTAATGGATAAATATAATGTGGATGCAATTAGATACTGGGTTGGAACAGCAACATTTGGCGAGGATCTGCCTTTTCAGGAGAAGGATTTAATAACAGGAAACAAGCTTATAACAAAACTCTGGAATGCTTCTAAATTCTCATTTATGCACTTAGAAGATTACAAAAACCAGAAACCAAAAAAACTGGAAATAATAGATAAATGGATTTTAACTAAACTTAATTCTCTGATAAAAAAAGCAACAGAAGATTTTAATAATTATAAAACAGGGGAAGTAACAAGAAAAACAGAAAACTTCTTCTGGCACGTTCTCTGCGATAATTACTTAGAAATTGTCAAAGACAGATTATATAATCCTGACCAGAGGGGAAAACAAGAAAGACTGTCAGCGCAATATGGCCTTTACAAATCACTATTATCAATAATAAAAATGATGGCCCCTATAATGCCTTTTATAACAGAAGAGCTTTATCAATACTTTTTCAAAACTCTGGAAAAAGACAAAAGCATTCATATTTCCAAATGGCCGGAATATAATAAGGAATTAGAAGACAAAGAAGCAGAAAAAATAGGGGATGTTGCAGTTGGTGTTATCTCAGCAGTAAGGCAGTTTAAGACAAAAAACAACAAGTCATTAAAAGAGCCAATTAAAATTTTAACAATAGAAACAAAAGAAAAAATTGATGATGTAATAGGGGATATAAAAGCAACAACAAGAGCAGAAAACATAGTGATTGGAAAAGGAAACATAAAAATTAATAAAGAGTTAAAAATAAAAATTGAATTATAAAATTCTTTTATAGCAAATGATAGAATTAGATGGAGCATATAAAGAAGGCGGCGGCCAGATACTAAGGACAGCTCTCGCCTTGTCAACAATCCTCCAAAAGCCTTTTGAAGTGAATAGTATAAGAAAAGCAAGGCCAAACCCGGGATTAAAAAACCAGCATCTCTTCTGCATAAAAGCGCTGCAGCAGTTATGCAATGCTAAGGTGGAAGGCGCAGAGCTTGGCTCTGATTATGTAAGATATATTCCTGAAAAAATAAAAGGAAAAACAATAAATATCAACATAGAAACTGCTGGCTCTATAACATTATTGTTGCAATCTTTATTGCTTCCCTGTCTGTTTGCAAAAGAAAACACAAGGCTGAACATAACAGGAGGAACAGATGTAAGATGGTCAATGCCTTTTGATTACTTCAATCAGGTATTTATTCCGCAAATAAGCAAATACGCAGAAAAAATAGATACAGCGCTTATAAGAAGAGGTTATTATCCAAAAGGCAGCGGCAAGATTGGCATAAAAATAAAACCGCTTGAAAATATAAAACAAGCCCCAAAAATAAATCTGACAGAGCAGGGAAATCCAATGCAGATAAAAGGGATAAGCCATGCCTCAAAAGACCTTGAAAAAGCAGAGGTTGCAGAAAGACAGGCAGGAACTGCAAAATTAATCTTAAACAGATTAAACACCCCAATTCAGATACAGACAGAATACAATGAAACACTATCAACAGGCTCTGGAATTGTTTTATGGGCAGTATTCTCAAAAAACCCTGAAGAAACCAGCGCAGTAAATCCAATAAGATTAGGGGCAGATGCACTGGGGGAAAGAGGGAAAAGAGCAGAGCAGGTTGGAAAAGAGGCTGCTGAAAAATTATTAGATGAAATAAGCTCAAAAGCGCCTGTTGACAGACATCTGGCAGACAACATCATACCTTTCCTTGGTCTGTTTGGTGGTGAAATAAAAACCTCCAAGATAACAAACCATACACTAACAAACATTTATGTTGTTGAAAAATTCTTAGGAAAAAGATTTAATATAGAAGATAAGGTGATTACAGCAATAAACAAGATTTAATTATCTTACATCTATGTCCCTTGTAATCCCTTAGATCAAACACATCGAAATTTACACATGAACTATTATAAAACATGAATAACATACGAAGAATATAAATATACATATTTTCCATTAATAATATCATAGCCCAATTTCATCCTTTCAACAAGGTAAAACACCAGTAAATCACTTTTCCAAAAATAAAACCAAAACATTTATATATATCAATTGATATATGCTTCTATTGATATAAAATGCAACTAACTATAATCAAGAAAAGATATGCTGAACAAAGAAGTCCAACACTAAATACAGTGCTTATGGTAGAGGAAATGCTAAAAAATGCAGATGGTTTAATGACTATTGCTGAGCTTAGGAGAAAACTTCCTAAACAAGTTATGCACCAAACATTAATGGCAGTTATAGATTATTTGGATTATAGTGGAAAAATAGTATTTCATGAAAATAAAATTCTTTGGACTTTTAAGCCTCAAAGTAAATTAAAAATGAAAAAAGGGCTAAAAGTAAGATGAATGTTGATAAAAGGATTTCAATAGAGTTAAAAGGGGCTGCAGAAAAAGCATACGAGAAGCTTAATCAAATTGTTGGCGAACAAAAAGCTAAGGGGATTAAAAATTCTGAGGAGATTGCATTATGGATAGGGATACAAAGAGTATTTGATTTATTAGAATCTAACCCTTTCTATGGAGATAATGCCAAGAAAAAATTAATCCCTAAGTACTACATAAAAAAATATGGTGTTGAAAATTTATTTATTGCCAATTTACCATTATACTGGAGAATGATATACACTATAGAAAGCAATAAAATAGAAATTATACTCTTTGTTCTTGACATATTTAATCATAATGATTATAATAAAAGATTTAATTTTAAGAAAAGATAATCTAAGAACTCACAACTCAGCCAACTTAACATCAGTATCTAAATCCATGATATCATAGTATAACTTTTTCTTTTCACTATCATCATCTTTCATTTTTCTCTGCATAGACTGTATATATTTTATAAGTGAAGTGGCCTCCCCTATATTATTGCTTGTAATCATTTCTCTTGCCTCTTCCATTAATGAATATATATCCTTGTTTCTTTTGGGTGCACTCTCTCTTGCAGCAGGCATAATGGATTCATGCTTTATCCTTTTCATAAACTCAAGTTCACCAAGTTCTCTGGCCTCTTTTTCCATTCTATCTTCCATTGCATCAAGGCTCATTTCCCTTTCTTTTAAAGCCCTTCTTCTCTTATATTCTTCATTATTCAATCTCATTAATTCAATCTCATTAATCTTTAATCCCTCTTCCTTGCCTTTTAATCCTTCTAAAACACCTTTTTCATCATTAATACCCTTCTGCAATGAATTATAGGTGTTCTTCAGACGTTTTGTTTGATTCTTCAATTCAGAAAGATTAAAGTTTAGCTCTTTTGCTTCTGCAATCTTTTCCTCTTTTTCCTTAAGTGTGCTCTCTCTTTCCTTTAAATCTGCTTCAAGCGCATCTAATCCATAAACCCTTTCATTGATATTTGCATGCTTTTTGTCCAGCTCTTTCTTTCCTTCTTCAATATTTTCTAAAACCTCTAAATATTTCTCTGCATCTTTTAACTCTGGCTTTAACCTTTTTTGCTCATTAGTAAATATCATCTTGCTTTTCTCCAGCAGATCAAACATATTATCCCATTCCTCTTTAATCATTTCAATCTTTTCTTCTTTTTCCTTTAACCCATAATCAATCAATCCCTTTGTTTTAAGAATAGCAGAAGTATTTTGTTTTAACAGATCTTCTCTTTCTTTAAGATTTTTTAATTTCTCTTTAACTCTAGTCTCCTCTTTTCCAAGGATTTTTATGTTTTCTTCCATTTCTTTTACTTTATTCACTATTTCCTCTTCTCTTTCCTTTATATCTGTTTCATCCTTTCCAATAATCTCTAATCTTGCAACTATCTCATCCTCTTTTTTGGAAATTTCTTCCCTTCCTTTGTTTAGCTCTTTTCCATTTACATCAAGCTCTTTTTTAACAATACCAAACTCCTTTTCCTTTTTAGCAATCTCTTTTTCAAGATATAATCTTCTCTTAGATAAATCTTCAACATCCTTGATAAGACTGCTATGTTTTTTTGAAAGCTCCTTTTCATTTACATCAAGCTCATTTTCCTTTTCATTTAATAAATTCTCTTTTACCATAATCAGTCTTTCCCTTTCATCAAAATCCTTCTTTTTAGACTCTATTTCCTTTAACTCATTTTTAGCTTTCTCTGCTTCATAAAGCTTTTCAGCTATCTCCTTTTCTTTCTCCTCTAGCGCTTTTCGGTCATCACTGATAATCTTCTGTTTTAAGTTAAACCTTTTTTCCAGTTCCAGAAACTCTTCTTTTTTCTCAGACAATTCCTGTTCTATTGAATCCTTATTTTTTAATAAAGGATTAACCTCTTTTTCAATATTATCTCTTTTCCTTAACCACTCTTTCTCATCTTTTTTTAATAATATCTCTTTTTCTTTCAATACCCTTTCTTTTTCAAGAATAGACTCAACCTTGTTGTCTAATATCTTTTTGTTTTTATTGGCAATCCTGCTTTTATTTTCTATCTCTTTAGCTATCCTGAAAGTCTCTTTTTCTTTTGTTATTATGCCTTTTATTTTCTCTTCATTCTTTCTGAGTTCATCATTTGACAGATTTTTTCTTTTTTCTAATAAATCAACCTCTTTTTCAAGAAAATGCTTTCTTTTATTCCATTTATAGCTGTCTCTGCTTAACTGCTTATGGCCATCCATTATCTCTGCTTCTTTTAGCTTTAAGAATTTCCTTTGCTCATAAAGTTCTTTTTTTACTTCAAGCCTTCTCTGTTCTAACTCGTTTTTTAATTGTTTTATCTTATTAACCTTTTTTTGTCTCCATTTAATTTTCTTTTTTCTAACTTCTTTTGGCTTAACATCCAACTTTTTCACTGGAGAAAGAGTTTTAATCTTTTTTCCACTGATTTTTTTTGGCTTAACAGCCAATTCCTCTAATGGAGCAGGTGGTTTAGAAAGAATTCTATCAATTTCCTTTTCACTAAGTTCCAACCCCATATTAATACTAAAAAGAGAGTTATCTATTTATTAATCTTTGTTTTAATTCTAAAATGGTATAAATTATTATATTTTTTCCAAGTTTGCCGTTGTTCAGGGAAAACGCCAATAACTCCTACAGAGAGCTAAAACAGAAACATTATGGCACAAACTCAGGATTATATCATATAATATTTATAGAAATCTTTTTTATTATTGGCATTTTTACCATCTCCTAATAAGAAAGATTTTTATATGATAACTAAATATATCAAAAAGAGTATAAAGAGTATATATACAGGGGGATAGAAGAGTATCATCTTTTTGGCAGAAAGGATTTTATTACTTTGATATGAAAGAAGTTTTAAAAAAAAGGGATAAAAGTTGAGGTGTAAATTAATAT